>LUYR01000170.1 GCA_001603335.1 Rhodospirillales bacterium Alpha_05
GGAGGCGCGCCTGCCCAGCAGCCGCGCCGGGTTGGCCCTGGTGGTCGCGATCTGGGCGACTCTCGCCCTCGCCGCCTGGGCGGCGCTCTCCCCAACCGCAGCGATATTCGGTTGACTCGGTCGCAACGCGAGGCGGATAACGAATAGTGTCACAAAAACAACATAAAACCTTCACCAATCGGTAACAAACACACGAACGCGGAGGAAACCATGCTGAAGCGCATTATTCCGGTAGCTGTTGCGATGTGCCTGGCCTTGCCGCTCGGCGCGCAGGCCGCCGAATATCCGAACGGTCCGATCACCATCATCGTGCCCTCCAACGCCGGCGGCTCGACCGACGCCACCGCGCGCCTGTTCATCCAGGGTGCGCAAAAGTACTGGCCCAACGCGGAGTTCGTGGTGAAGAACGTCGGTGGCTCGGGCGGGCAGAAGGGCTTCGAGGAAATCGCCGACGCCAAGCCCGACGGCCAGACCATCGGCATGGTGTTCACCACCCAGGTGGTGGCGCACGTGGTGTCGAAGCGGGCCCGCTACACCCTCGACAGCTTCCACGTGATGGGCAACCTCAACGACGATCCGGAGATCGTCGCGGTGCCGACGACGAGCCCGATCAAGACCCTCAAGGAATTCGCCAAGGCGGCGAAGGACAAGAGCCTGACGGTCGCGGTCAACGGCATCGGCTCCGACGACTTCATCGCCGCGAAGAAGTTCGAGGAAGACGCCAAGGTCGACTTCAACCTGCTGCCGACCAAGGGCTCGACCGAGCAGAAGGCGGCGGTGTTGGGCGGCCACGTCGACGCCAGCTTCATGAACCTGTCGCAGCTGTTCGCCCAGCACAAGGCGGGCCAGGCGCGGATCGTCGCGATCCTCACCAAGGATCGCAGCAAGCTCATCCCTGACGTGCCGACCGGCATCGAGCAGGGCTACCCGGTGGAGATGACCGCGACCCGCGGCTTCGTCGCCCCCGCCAAGGTCGACCCGAAGATCCTCGCCAAGCTCGACGAGCTGTTCCTCAAGGTGCAGAAGGACCCCGACTTCATCGCCGCGGCGGAGAAGGACCATCAGTTCCTCCTGCCGATGACCGGGCCTGAGTACCTCAAGTACCTCAAGGGCCTGCAGGCCGAGACCCAGCGCTACTACGACAAGAGCCCGTGGTAATGCGCCCTCGCGTCGTCGAAATCCTGCTGCTCGCGGGATTTCTCACCATCGCCGTGCTGCTTCATCGCAGCACGGCGAGCTACCCTTCGTTCGTCCAGGGCTCGACGGCGGCCTACGTGCGCTTCCTCGCGGTGTCTCTCGGGGTACTGAGCGCGGCGCAACTGCTGATCTCGCTGCGCTCCCGGCGTGAGGCCGAGGCCGAAACCGGCAGCCGCAACCCCAGGCGGTTCTGGGCGCTGCTGGTGCTCCTCGGGCTGTACAGCTGGGCCCTCGGTCCATTCGGCTTCTTCGCCGCGTCGGTGGTGTTCCTGCCATTGACGATGGTGGCGATGGGCGCACGCCGCCCGCTGCCGGTGGTGCTGACCACCGCCGGGATCCTGCTGTTCGTCTATTTCGTCTTCGTTCACTTGCTCGAAGTCCACCTGCCCAAGGGCACGCTGTTCTGAGGGAAAGCCCATGATTCTCGAAGCGGTACAATCGCTCTTCGCGCCTGCAGCCCTCCTCGCGGTGTTCGTCGGCACGATCGCGGGGATCATCGTCGGCGGCATGCCCGGCCTCACCGCGACGATGGCGGTGGCGCTCCTGATCCCGGTCACCTACTCGCTCGAACCGCTCACCGGCCTGGTGCTGATGGGCGGCGTCTACTGCGGCGCGATGTATGGCGGCTCGATCCCGGCGATCCTCCTGCACACCCCGGGCACCCCGGCGGCGGTCGCCACCGCGATCGAGGGCTACCCCCTCACCCAGCAGGGACGCGGCGGGTTGGCGCTCAAGGTTTCGGTGATCTCGAGCTTCGTCGGCGGGACCTTCTCGACCCTGGTGCTGCTGCTCACAGCGCCGCTGCTCGCGATTTTCGCGCTCAAGTTCGGCCCGCCGGAGTATTTCCTCCTCTCGATTCTCGGCCTCGTCGGCATCGTCTCGCTGGCCGACGAAGGCCAGTTGATCAAGGCGCTGATCTCGGGACTGCTCGGCCTCGCGATCGCCGTCGTCGGCACCGACCCGATCTCGGGCAACCTGCGCTACACCATGGGCATCCGCGATATCTACGACGGCATCGCGTTCATGCCGGCGCTGATCGGGATGTTCTCGATCACCGAGATGCTGAAGCTCACCGGCGTCGGCCGGATCACCCAGAGCCGATGCCGAAGGGGCTCGGCCGCTTCATCGGCCTCGGCTCGGGGATCGGCACCCTGGTCGGGATTCTTCCGGGCGAGGGTGCGACGATCGCGGCGTTCATCTCCTACAACGTCGCGCGCCAGCACTCGAAAAACCGTAAGCTCTTCGGCAAGGGCAACCCCGAGGGCATCGCCGCGGCGGAAAGCGGCAACAACGGCTGCGTCGGCGGCTCGCTCGTCCCCACCCTCACCCTCGGCATTCCCGGCAACAGCGTCGCGGCGGCGCTGCTCGGCGGCCTGTTGATCCACGGCCTGATCCCGGGGCCCGAGCTGTTCACCAAGCACGGCGTGATCACCTACGGGTTCATCCTCTCGATGTTCCTCGCCAACCTGATCTTCCTCGGCATCGGGCTGTATTTCGCGCCCTATTTCGCGCGGATCTCGATGATTCCGATCCACTTCCTGATCCCAGCGGTGTGCCTGTTCTCGGCGCTCGGGGCCTACGCGATCGACGGCAGCCTGTTCGACGTCTACATCACCATGGGCTTCGCGGTGTTCGCGCTGCTGCTGGAAAAGGGCGGATTCTCCCTCGGCGCGCTGATCCTCGGGCTGATCCTCGGGCCGATTGCCGAGACCGGCTTCGCCCAGGGGCTGATCATCGGCCACGGCAGCTACTCGGTGTTCTTCGAGCGCGGGCCGTGCCAGATCCTTTGGGCGGTGATCCTGCTGCTGCTGGTTCCGCCGGTGTTGCAGCTCTACCGCAACCACTTCCGGCCTAAGGACGCCTGAGAGATCAGGAGATCCCGCGCATCCGCGCGTTGCGGCGGCGCAGCAGTTCGAGGGCGACGAGCAGGCAGATCGAGAACAGGATCAGGATCGTCGCCACCGCGGTGATCGTCGGCGAGATGTTTTCGCGGATGCCGGAGAACATCTCGCGCGGCAATGTGCGCTGCTCCGGCCCTGCGACGAACAGCACCACCACCACTTCGTCGAACGAGGTGGCGAAGGCGAACAGCGCGCCCGAGGCGACGCCCGGCGCGATCAGCGGAAGGATCACCTTGAAGAACGTCGTCGTCGCATTGGCGCCGAGCGAGGCGGCGGCGCGCGCGAGGTTCATATCGAACCCCTGCAACGTCGCGGTGACGGTAACGACGACGAAGGGGGCTGCGAGCGCGGTGTGCGCGACGATCAGCCCGGTGTAGCTGGCGGTGAGACCCAAGGGGGCGAAGAAGAAGTAGAAGCCGACCGCGGTGATCACCAGCGGCACGATCATCGGCGAGAGCAGCAGGCCCATGATCAGGCCCTTGCCGCGGAAGTTGGCGCGCACCAGGCCGAGGGAGGCGACGGTGCCGAGCGCGGTGGCCAAGAGCGTCGAACAGACCCCGACCACCATCGAGTTCCACAGGCTGTGCAGCCACTTGTCGCTGGTGAAGAAGTCGGCGTACCAACGCAGCGAGAAGCCCGGAATCGGATAGGTGAGGAACTGCCCGGAGGAGAACGACAGCGGCACGATCGCGAGGATCGGCGCGAGGAGGAAGACGAACACCAGGATGCTCGTCGTCCACAAAGCGGCGGACCAGAAGCGTTCGGAGCGGGTGCGGATCTGGGTGGTGGCCATGGTGCGTTACCCCAGTTTCACGCCGTCGACGCCGACGAGCTTGTTGTAGATCCAGTAGAGCACGAGGGTGGCTGTGAGCAGCACCGCACCGAGCGCGGAGGCCAGCCCCCAGTTCACCGACGACGAGGTGTAGTAGGCGATGAAGTAGGAGATCAACTGGTCGCCCGCGCCGCCGACGAGGGCCGGGGTGATGTAGTAGCCGATCGCCATGATGAACACGAGCAGGCCGCCCGCGCCGATCCCCGGCAGGGTCTGCGGCATGTAGACTTTGACGAAGGCGGTGACCGGCGGCGCGCCGAGCGAGCGCGCGGCGCGCACGTAGGACGGCGGGATCGCCTTCATCACCGAATAGAGCGGCAGGATCATGAACGGCAGGAGGATGTGGGTCATCGCCACGTAAACGCCGATCTGGTTGTAGATCAGGCGCACCGGCTGGTCGATGATGCCGAGCCAGATCAATGCGTTGTTGATCAGCCCATGCTCCTGCAGCACCACCACCCAGGCGGCGGTACGCACCAAGAGCGAAGTCCAGAACGGCAGCAGCACCAGGATCATCAGCAAGTTGCCGCGATCGGGCGGCAGGGTCGCGAGCAGGTAGGCGACCGGATAGCCGAGCACCAGGCAGAGCAGCGTCACCCCGAGGCCGACGACGAAGGTGCGCTTCAGCACGTCGACGAACAGCGCCTCCTCGGGCGGCTGGGCGATGATCTTGCCGCCGGCGGTGCGGTTGCGGTCGAGCGCGGCCAGGAGGAAATAGCTGGTGAACGGCCCGCTCGCGCGCTTCACCGCACCCCAGGTTTCCGGGTCGGCCCAGCGGTCGTTGGCGGAAATCACCGCTTGCGTCCAGTTGTCGGCGGTCGGCGGCAGGGCGCGCGCGGTGGCGAAGAGCAGCGAGCGGCCGTTGCGCATGTCGTAGTTGAGGCGGCGCGCGGCGGTGGCGAGGGTCTTGTCGGCGAAGCTCGACTTGATGTCGGCGGCGAGGGCGGCGAAGGTCGCCTCGTCGGGGACCGCCTTGCGGTCGGTCCAATCATCCATGCGCTGGGTGACCGTGGGCCAGACCTCGCGCAATTCGGTGTCGTGGACCGAGCGCAGCATCATCGAGGCGATCGGCGCGACGAAGGCGATCAGCAGGAACCCCAAAAGCGGCGCGATCAGGCCGAAGGCCTTCAACTGGCGCATCCGCTCGGCGCGGCGCAGGCGGGCTTTCAAGGGGTTTTCGCTCATGCCGGAACTCCAGGATCGAAACCGGGGGGACCCCACGCGGGCGTCCCCCACTGCTTTTGGCGCAGCCTTACTTCGAGGCCGCCCACTTGTTGAAGCGGTCGTTGAGGCGGTCGATGTTCTCGAGCCAGAACGGCGCGCTGATCGTGACGATGTTCTTCATGTTCTCGTCGGCGGTCGGCATGTCGGGCAGGCGCTTCGCCGGGATGAACGCGTTCGCGCCCTTGGCGGTCGGGCCGTAGGCGATGAACGGCGTCAGCTTCGCCTGGGTCTCGGGCTTGCCGACGAAGTCGAGGAACTTGTAGGCGGCGTCCTTGTTCGGGCTGCCCTTCAAAATCACCCAGCTGTCCACGGTGAACAGCGCGCCGTCCCAGACGATGCCGAAGTTGCGGCGGTCGTTCTTGTTGGCGGCGTCGATGCGGCCGTTATACACCGAGGTCATCACCACTTCGCCCGAGGCGAGGAGCTGCGGCGGCTGCGCGCCGGCCTTCCAGAAGATCAGGTCCTTCTTGATCGAATCGAGCTTTTTGAACGCGCGGTCGACGCCTTCCGGGGTCGCCAAGACCTTGTAGACGTCCTTCGGCGCGACGCCGTCGCCGATCAGGGCGAATTCGAGCGTCGACTTGGCGCCGCCGCGCAGGGCGCGCTTGCCGGGGAACTTCTTGGTGTCGAAGAAGTCGGCCCAGGTGGTCGGCGGGGTCTTGAGCTTGTCCTTGTCGTAGCCCATCACGAAGTCGTACGCGATGGTGCCGACGCCGCACTCATGGGTCGCACTCGGCAGATAGGCGTCCTTGCCGCCGATCTTCGCCCAGTCGAGCTGTTCGAACAGGCCTTCCTCGCAGCCGACCGCGAGTTCGTCGGATTCGACCTCGACCACGTCCCAGGTGGCGTTGCCGCCCTCGACCTTTGCACGCAGCACGCCGATGCCACCGTCCCACGACTCATCGGTCATCTTGATCCCGGTCTTTTCCATGAACGGGCCGAAGTAGACTTCCTTCTGCGCCTCCTGGAATGCGCCGCCCCAACCGACCACGGCCAGATCGCGGGCCTGGGCGGTAGCCGCCCCACCGATCGCCATCGCCGCGACGAGGGCGGCGGTCGTAATCCTCGAAACCATGCTTCGTGCTCCCTTGTCGGCGGGGATCGGCTCCCCGCGCTGGATGAACCTAACTCTCCTGGCTTTCCCCCGGCGCCGCATCGAGCGCGAGGCAATCCTCGGCGGCGAACGCCACCGCGACCCGCTCGCCCACGGTCGGGCAAGGCCGGTTGGGGCGGAAGCGCATCTTCACGACGAAATCGAGCGTCCCGGCGACCGCGAGACGAATCCGGGTGTGGTCGCCGTGATAGACGGTTTCCTTCACCGTCCCCATCAGGCGATTGACGTGGCTCGGGCCCAGGCCCTCCACATGCACCTTCTCGGGGCGCATCGAGAGGCTGGTGCGCGCCCCCACCCCGGCGACGTTGACCGCGCGGGCGGTGACGAAGTGGCCGTCGGTGAGATGCACGCGACAGAAGCCGTTCGGCAGGATCTCCTCGACCACGCCGTCGAGCGTGTTGTTCTCGCCGATGAAGTTGGCGACGAAGCGGTTCTGCGGGTTCTCGTAAAGGCCGTTCGGGGTGTCGAGCTGCTGGATCACGCCGTCGTTGAACACCGCGATGCGGTCCGACATCGTCAGCGCCTCGGTCTGGTCGTGGGTGACGTAGACCACGGTGACGCCGAGGCTCTTGTGGATCTGCTTGATTTCCATCTGCATGTGTTCGCGCAGCTGCTTGTCGAGCGCACCCAAGGGCTCGTCCATCAGTACCAGCTGCGGCTCGAACACCAGGGCGCGGGCAAGCGCGACGCGCTGCTGCTGGCCACCCGAGAGCTGCGCCGGGCGACGGCGCGCCAGGCCGTCGAGCTTGACCATGGCGAGGGCTTCCTTCGCCTTGATGCTGCGGGCGTCGCGCGACAGGCCGCGCACCATCAGCGGGAAGGCGACGTTCTCCTCGATCGTCATGTGGGGGAACAGCGCGTAGTTCTGAAACACCATGCCGATGCCGCGCTCGTGCGCCGGAACCGCGCGGATCGAACGGCCGTCGAGGGTGATCTCGCCCTCGGTCGGAACCTCGAAGCCCGCCAGCATCATCAGCGACGTGGTCTTGCCCGAGCCCGACGGCCCGAGAAGGGTGAGGAACTCGCCGCGACGGATCTCGAGGTTGAGATCCTTCACCACGAGCACCTCGCCGTCGTAGGTCTTCCGCACACCGGAAAAACGCACCAGAACATCGTCGGCTTGCGGGGAGATTTCACTCATCCAGAACGTCCTCGACCGGGTGTCTCTCGCCACCGGGAAACCTCCCATGGCGACAAAACCCAGCATGCCACGTTTAATTAATTAAACAAGAGATTTTCGCTGCTTTTTTGTGCGTTGGCCGAGGATCGGCAATTGTGCCTAAAATTTGTTCGTACTGATTGATTGGAATGCAACAAAAGAGCGGTCTCTGCCCGCACCCGCGAGGAGACTCGTCCCCTCAACCTCATAAACTTTGTTTTTGCGCGCAGCGCGACAAAGCCATCACGCGACGTGATGGGCTTATGGCGCTACGCGCAAAAACCATTCAGGGGGTCGAGGGGAATCGGAGCCCGGTCGCCGAAGGCGAGATAAGCGCCCAGTGGGCGTTTATCAGGGTGGAGATCCCCCGGAGGGAGTCCCCTCGCGGGGTCCAGGGGCAGAGCCCCTGGACGTGCCACGGCCTCAGGCAGCCGTGGTCAGCTCGGCGAGGCAGGATTCGAGGATATCCAGGCCTTCGTCGAGGAGTTCGGGGGTGATCACCAGCGGCGCGAGGAAGCGGATGACGTTTCCGTAGGTACCGCAGGAGAGGATGATCAGGCCCTTGGCGGCGGCCTTGCCGACCAACGCTTTGGTGAGTTCGGGAGCGGGTTCGTGGGTGGTGCGGTCCTTGACCAGTTCCATCGCCACCATCGCGCCGACGCCGCGGACTTCGCCGATGCAGGCGAATTCGTTCTTCGCCGCCATCGCGTTGAGGCGGGCCTTGAGGCGCTCGCCCAGGACGTTAGCGCGTTCGACGAGGTTTTCCTCGGCGATCACGTCCATCACCGCGAGACCGGCGGCGCAGGCGAGCGGCGCGCCGGCGTAGGTGCCGCCGAGTCCGCCGGGGTTGGAGGCCTGCATCAGCTCCTTGCGCCCGACCACGGCGGAGAGCGGGAAGCCGCCCGCGAGGGACTTGGCGATGGTCATCAGGTCGGGTTTGACGCCCGAGTGCTCGATCGCGAACATCTTGCCGGTGCGGGCGAAGCCGGTCTGGATTTCGTCCGCGATGAGCAGGATGCCGTGCTCGTCGCAGAGCTTGCGCAGCGCCTGGAGCCATTCGGTCGGCGCGACGACGAAGCCGCCCTCGCCCTGCACCGGTTCGACGATGATCGCCGCGACCCGCTGCGGATCGACGTCGCCCTTGAACAGGGCATTGATCGCCTTCAGCGACTGCTCGACGGTGACGCCGTGGTAGGCGTCCGGGTACGGCACGTGGAAGACCTCGGACGGGAACGGACCGTAGCCGACCTTGTAGGGCGCGACCTTGCCGGTCAACGCCATCGCCATCATCGTGCGTCCGTGGAAGCCGCCGGTGGTGGCGATGATGCCCGAGCGGCCGGTGGCGGCGCGCGCGATCTTCACCGCGTTCTCGACCGCTTCCGCGCCAGTGGAGAGGAAGATCGTCTGCGCCGGGCCCTCGATCGGGGCGATCGCGTTGATCTTTTCCGCCAACTCGATGTAGCCCGCGTAGGGCATCACCTGGAAGCAGGTGTGGCTGAAATTGTCGAGCTGCGCCGCGACCGCCGCCTTGATCTTGGGGTGGTTGTGGCCGGTATTCAGCACCGCGATGCCGGCGGCGAAGTCGATGTAGCGCTTGCCTTCGATGTCCCAGATTTCCGAGCCCGCCGCGCGTTCGGCGAACACCGGCAACATGGTGGAAACGCCCCGCGGGACCGCCTCTTCCCGCCGCGCCTGGAGCGCGGCATTGGTAGCCTTAGCCATTGCGAATTCTCCTGATTTGCCAGCAGGTCAGCGGTTCAAGCCACCGACGCAGAGATATTTGATTTCGAGGAAGTCCTCGATTCCGTACTTCGAGCCTTCGCGGCCCAAGCCGGATTCCTTGACCCCGCCGAACGGCGCTTCCGCCATCGAGATCAGGCCTTCGTTGATCCCGACGATGCCGTATTCGAGCGCCTCGGCGACGCGGAAGATCCGGCCGATGTCGCGACCGTAGAAGTACGCGGCGAGGCCGAAGCGGGTGCGGTTGGCGAGTTCGATCGCTTCCGCCTCGCTGTGGAAGCGGAACAGCGGCGCGACCGGGCCGAAGATCTCCTCGGCAAAGAGGTCCATTTCGGGGGTCGCGTCGGCGAGGATGGTGGGCTGGTAAAAGCTGCCGACCTCGCCCGCGCGCGCGCCGCCGCAGACCGTCGACGCGCCCTTGGCAAGCGCATCGGCGACCAGGCTCTCGACCTTCTCGACCGCCGCGGTGTTGATCAGCGGGCCCTGGGTGACGCCCGGCGCGGTGCCGTTGCCGACCTTGAGCTTGGCTACCGCGTCCTTGAATTTCGCGGCGAAGGCGTCGTAGACGCCGTCCTGGACGAGAAAGCGGTTGGCGCAAACGCAGGTCTGCCCGGCGTTGCGGTATTTCGACGCCATCGCGCCGACCACCGCCGCGTCGAGGTCGGCATCGTCGAAGACGATGAACGGCGCGTTGCCGCCGAGCTCGAGGCTGAGCTTCTTCACCGTGTCGGCGCAGTCCTTCATCAGCAGCTTGCCGACCTCGGTGGAGCCGGTGAACGAGAGCTTGCGCACCAGCGGGCTCTCGCACATCACCTTGCCGACGGCGGTGCCGCGCGCGGCGGTGACGATGCTCATCACCCCCTTCGGCACCCCGGCGCGCTCGGCGAGGACCGCGAGCGCGAGGGC
>LUYR01000171.1 GCA_001603335.1 Rhodospirillales bacterium Alpha_05
CCCGCGAGGAAGTCGAGCGCGCGGCGCAGCGCCGCATCGCCGCTGTCGCGGTTGAGGTCGCTCGGCATCGGGCCGTGCGCCACCCGCCCGATCCCCGCGCCATAGAGCGCGCCGAGCAATGCGCCGGTATCGCTGTAGCCGAGGTAGGTTTTCGTGCGCGCCGCCGCGCTCAGGCGTGGCAGCACGGACTCCAGCAGGCGGAACGAACCGTAGCCGCCGCGCGCGAACCACACCGCGTCCAGCTCCGCGTCGTTGGCGACCGAGACCAGCGCGTCGGCGCGCTCGGCGTCGCTCCCGGCGAAGTGGCCGCACGACGCGAAACACTGCGGATGAAAGCGCAGTTCCACCGCGCGCGGCAGGTCGAGTCCGGCGGCGAATGCCGTCACCCGAGAGGCGAGTTCGGGCGTGATCCGTCCGCCTGGAGCGACCACGCCGATCCGCACCGATGAACTTGAAATCCCCGCCATTTCCCCCATTCCCGCTTGCCGCACCGGCGGCCAGATTGTAGCCTCCAGCCATGCAACACAACAGGCGCTATTTTTTCTGCGGCATCGGTGGCAGCGGCATGCTGCCCCTGGCGCTGATCGTGCAGCGGCTGGGCCACGCCGTCGCCGGGTCGGACCGTTCGCGCGACCAGGGTTTGCTGCCCGACAAGTTCGCATTCCTCCAGGCGCGCGGCATCGACCTGTTCCCGCAGGACGGCAGCGGCGTCGGGCCGGATACGATCCTGGTGACCTCGGCGGCGGTGGAGGAAACCATCCCCGACGTCCAGGCGGCGCGCCGCCATAACGCACACATGATGACCCGCGCCGAGTTGCTCGCCGAGCTATTCAACGCCGCGCCGAAGTCGGTGGGCGTCGCCGGAACCAGCGGCAAGTCCACCACCACCGGCATGATCGGCTGGCTGATGGACCGCGCCGGACTCAAGCCTACGGTGGTCAACGGCGCGGTGATGCGCAACTTCGTCACCGCCGAAACCCCGTTCGCCAGCGCCCTGGTGGGCAGCGGCGGCCCGTTCGTCGCCGAAGTCGACGAGAGCGACGGCTCGATCGCGCACTACACGCCGCACGTCGCGGTGCTCAACAACGTCGCCCTCGACCACAAATCGCTCGAAGAACTGCGCACCTTGTTCCGCGACTTCGTCGCCAAGGCCGAGGTCGCGGTGCTCAACCTCGACAATGCCGAAACCGCCCTGATCGCCGCCGAACTTCCGGCGACGGGGCGTCTCACCTATTCGCTTGAAAACTCCGCCGCCGATCTTCTTGCCGAAGACATCGCACCGCAGGTGGACGGCGTCGCCTTCCGCGTCAGGACCGCCGACGCGTCGGTCGCGCTCCGCCTGCAAGTTCCGGGGCGGCACAATGTCGCCAACGCGCTGGCCGCGCTGGCCGCCGCCATCGCCTGCGGCATCCGGCTCGATGACGCGGCGGCAGCACTCGCAGGGTTTGCGGGAATTCGGCGCCGCCTGGAAACCGTCGGCAGCGCGGGCGGGGTCACGGTGATCGACGACTTCGCCCACAACCCGGACAAGATCGCCGCCACCCTCGCCGCAATGCACGAATTCCCCGGTCGTTTGCTGATCCTGTTCCAGCCGCACGGCTTCCGTCCGCTTCGGCTGATGCGCGAAGGCTTCGTCGATACCTTCGCCACCCGGATGCGCCCGGACGACGTTCTGGTGATGCCCGACCCGATCTATTACGGCGGCACGGTGGAGCGCAGCGTCACCAGCACCGACATCGTCGCGGACGTCGCCGCGCGCGGGCGCCGGGCGGTGTTCCGTTCCGGGAGGCCGGACTGTGGCGACTATCTCGTCGAGATCGCCAAGCCCGGCGACCGGATCATCGTGATGGGCGCGCGCGACGACACCCTGTCGGGGTTCGCCGCCGCGCTGCTCACCCGCCTCGGCTAGGCGCGATTATTCGTCAAGCCATTCGGACTGCACGCTGCCGTCCGGCGTGAGCATCACGCCGGTGGGTTTGCCGTCCTTCATCGCGCGACCGTGCCAGAAGTTGTCGCAGCCCTTCTTCAGGTCCTTGATCTCGGTGTATCCGGCGGCGGCCATCTTCTTTTTCGCGTCCGTCGCAGTCGAGCCGTCGATCTTCGCACCCGGGCCGCAGCCCGGTGCGGACATATCGGCGGCGTGCGCGGTGCCGACGATCGGCAGGCCCACGCTCCCCAACGCTATCGCGAACGCTACCGTACCGAAAAGCCGGAACTTGCTCATCTCTCGTCCTCCTGGATGCCTGTGAACCGCACAAGCTCGCTTTTACGAACCCTAGAGTTAGGAACGAAAACGCGGCGTAGGAGGATCCGGACCGCAAACGGAAAATAAGTTTTTCAGCGCAGGAGGTGAATCAGGACGAGACTGACGCCACCCAATGCGAGCAGCGAGACCACGACCGCCGAGGTCACCCGCGGCCCGGCCTGCGCCACCGTGCGCACATCGACGCCGAGGCCGAGCGCCGCCATCGACAGCACCACCAGGAGATTCGCGGCGGTCGCCATCGGCGGCAGGAGAATCGCGGGGATCAGCCCGAGAGACCGCAGCGCCGCGAGGCCGAGGAAGCCGACGATGAACCACGGCACGAGGCGATGCACGGCGATGCGGCTGCGCTTCGGCCGGTCGCCCGCCGTCACCATCGGCGCGGCTTCGTCGGGCTCCTCGCGCAGGCGACTCTCCATCATCG
>LUYR01000172.1 GCA_001603335.1 Rhodospirillales bacterium Alpha_05
CTCTTCCGATCTCCGCTGTTCGCCGCCGCCGATGCGCGCGAGGCGGTGGAGCCCGAGGTCGCCCTCGCGCCGATGTCTGCGGGCGCGGAAGTCGTCGAGGACTACGGCCACGTGGGGCTCAGTCTGCGCGCCCACCCGCTGTCTTTCCTCCGCCAGTGCCTCGCCGCGCGCCGCATCCGCCCCTGCGCCGAGGCGACGGCGCTGAAAGACGGCCGCCGTACCGCCCTCGCCGGACTGATTCTGGTGCGGCAGATGCCCGCCACCGCCACCGGCGTGGTGTTCGTCACCATCGAGGACGAAACCGGCATCGCCAACCTCGTGGTCTGGCGCGACGTCTACGAAAAGCACCGCCGCATCCTCCTCACCGCCCGGATGATCGCTGCCCACGGCAAGGTGCAAAGGGAGGGCGAGGTCGTCCACGTCGTCGTCGCCCGCCTCGAAGACCTCACCCCCGACCTCGCCCGCATCGGCGACGCCACCCTCGACGTCCGGTCGCGAGATTTCCATTAAGCGCGTCAAATGGAATCATCCAAAACGCTGCCGGAATCCCGCCAAACTTATCAAGACGATATAGAGTGTAAACGGCGCGAATACTGTAGACGGTGAAAGTCGAGAGGCGTAATAAACTTGTGCTGATTTCGAGGCCGTGCGACCTCGCCAGAGTTCGACGGAAAAGCCGTTCCAGTTCTTAAAGGGGGAAGTGGTATGAAGAAGGTTCTCGCAGCCGTATTCGCGCTTGCCGGCGTGAGTGGGGCGACGTCCGCGCTTGCGGAAGATGGGCTCTATCTCCGCGCCGATACCGGCTGGTCGCTCTCGCGCGACGCGGGGCAGGACGTGAACGACGACGTCGGCTCGTCGCCGATCGTCGGCGGCGGCATCGGCTATAAATACAAGGCCTTCCGCGGCGATCTCACCCTCGCCTACCGCGGCGGCTACGACATCGACACCAACGCCACCTATCCGGTGCTGGGCAACACCCACTTCGACGGCGACGTCAGCTCCCTCGCGCTGATGGCCAACGCTTACGTCGACATCACCAAGTACGGCCGCTTCACCCCCTACGTCGGCGGCGGCATCGGCGTCTCGCGCAACAAGGTGAGCGATACCGACATCACCACCGCCCTCGGCGCAACCGGCAGCCTCGACGGCGCGACCAAGACCTCGCTCGCCTGGCAGCTCTCGGCCGGAACCGGCATCGAGGTCGCGCCCCATTGGACCGTCGACCTCGGCTATCGCTACATCGACCTCGGCACCGCCAAAAGCGGCGACACCTTGAACGAGGCCGGCACGACGTCTTCCGTCAACCCGCTCAAAGGCGACCTGCGCGCCCACGAAGCGATCCTGAGCGCGCGCTACAAGTTCTGATCCATCCCCAGCAAAACCGGAGCGGGACTTCCCGCTCCGGCGGGGAACGATCGGGCGGCGATGCCGTTGCCTCTCCAGGAGGAGAGACGCATGCCGCGCCCGTTCTGGAAAGGCTATCTCAAGCTGTCGCTGGTCACCTGCCCGGTGGCGATGACCCCCGCGACCACGGATTCGGCCAAGGTCCGCTTCCATACCTTGAGCCGCAAAACCGGGCGGCGGGTGGAAAGCCGCTACGTCGATGCCGAAACCGGCAAGACCGTCGAGCCCGACGATACCGCCAAGGCCTACGCCGCGGGCGAAAGCGAAATGGTGATCCTCGACGACGACGACCTCGACACCGTCGCGCTCGAAACCACCCGCACCATCGACATCGAAATGTTCGTGCCGCGCACCGACATCGCCTGGGTTTGGTTCGACCAACCCCACTACCTCGTTCCCGACGACCCGGTCGGCGAGGAAGCCTTCGCGGTGATCCGCGAGGCGATGACCGCCACCAACATGGTCGGCATCGCCCGCCTCGTGCTCTACCGCCGCGAACGCGCCGTCCTCCTCGAACCCCGCGCGGCGGGCATCGTCCTCTGGACCCTGCGCTTCGGCGAGGAGGTCCGCCCCCCCGAGTTCGACGACATCCCCAAATCCAAACCCGACGCCGAACCCCTGAAGCTGGTGAAAAAACTCATCGCCGAACGTACCCGCGACTGGACCCCGGAACTGGTCTCCGACCCGGTCCAGGACCGCCTCCTCGCCCTCATCGCCGCCGAGAAAAAAGGCAAACCCGCCAAAGCCGCCAAACCCGAACCCGAACCCGAGCCGGAAACCGGCGGCAACGTCGTCAACATCATGGACGCGTTGAGGAAAAGCCTGAGCCAGGAGAAGGGGAAGGGGAAGAAGTCTTAAGGCCGGGCTCTGCCCGGACCCGCGAGGGGACTCGGTCCCCTCGACCCCGTTAGTTCTTCGCCGCGAAGCGGCTATCATCCGTCACGCGGCGTGATGGTCTTATGGCGCTACGCGCGAAAACCAAAACGAACGGGATCAAAGGGGCTAG
>LUYR01000173.1 GCA_001603335.1 Rhodospirillales bacterium Alpha_05
GCCCAGGAGCCCGAGGTGTTCCTCCTTGACGAGCCCTCCTCGGCCCTGGACCCGAGGCACACACTGGCCCTCTACCGGTTTCTCCGGCAGGCCGCGGCGGAAGGGAAGACCGTGGCGGCGGCGGTGCACGACATCAACCTCGCGGCGGAGTTCGGCGACTGCGTCTGGCTGTTGGGTGAGGACGGCCTCGCCGCCTCCGGGAGAGTGAAGGACGTCCTCACCGGCGACGTGCTCTCCTCGGTGTACGGCGTCTCCTTCGCGCCCCTCGGGCGGGGGGCCGGAGAAGGGGAGCGGGTGCTGTGGCGCGCCGTCTGACCCTTCCGGCCGTTCTTGTCCTAGTGCTGGCTTCCTGTTTTTCCGCGTCCGGGGAGATCCGGGTTTCCGACGACAGCGGCAGGACCGTGGTCCTTGAGCAGGCGGCCCGGAGGGTGGTCTCCCTCTACGCCGGGCACAGCGAGAACCTTCTGGCTCTCGGTGCGGGGGACGCCATCGCCGGAGTGTCCGCATCCGACGATCCGGCCCTTTTCCCGGGAGTCCCGGTACTCCCCATGCGGGCTGACGGGGAGCGCATCCTCGCCCTCCGCCCGGACCTGGTGCTGCTGAGGCCCCAGGGAGAGGCGGCGGCGGAAGGGGTGATCCGGCTCCTGGAGCAGGCCGGCGTGCCGGTGGTCTCCCTGTCGCCCCCCACCTGGGAGACCATGGAGACCTACCTCGTCCGGCTGGGAGCCCTCGTGGGCGCGGCGGACCCGGCACGTCCCTGGCGGGAGACTGTATCCGCCCTGGAGCGCACCGTCCCGGCGGGGAAGCGTCCCCGGGTCTTCCTGGAGAGTTCCTCGAGAGGGCTGATGACCTGCTCCCCCTCCTCCTGGGCCGCCCGGGTGATAGCCCTGGCCGGAGGGGAGAACGCCGCGTCCGGAGCGGTGCCTCTCCGTCCCGGGAGCCCCCTGGCCCCGTGGGGAGAGGAGCGGCTGCTTGATCTCGCCGGGGAGGGGATCGACGTCTACCTCGTGCAGACGGGGGCCATGAACCCGGTGACGGAACGGGATGTCCTGGCGCGGCCATGGATTTCCGGTCTCGGGAACGCCCGGATCGTGCTTGTGCCTGAAGAATGTGTGAGCCGCCCGTCCCTCCTCCGGCTGGAGGACGGGGTGGAGTGGCTGCGGAACGTGTTGTACCCTGAAGGAGGAAAAAAACAGTGAAATTCTGGGGAGTGGGCCTCGGCCCCGGCGATCCCGAACTTGTTACGCTGAAAGCGCTTCGCATTCTCCGGGAGGCTGGGGCGGTCTTCGTTCCCCTGTCGGGGAAAGGCCGGGAGAGCGTCGCCGGCGCCATCCTTGGCGCCCACCTGGACCGGGAGACCATCCCCCTCCATTTCCCCATGGTGCGGGATGATGCCCGGAGGGATGCCCTGCTCCGGGAGGAGCTCCGGAGGACACGCTCTCTCTGGGAAGGGGCGTCCTCCCTGGCCCTGCCGGTGATAGGGGACTCAGCCCTGTACGCCACGGCAGCCTATCTCTACGACCTCCTGAAGGAGGAAATTCCGGACCTGTCCCTGGGGCTTGTCCCGGGTATTTCGGCCCACTCGCTGGCGTCGTCCAGGGCGGGGCGGTTCCTCGCCCTGGGGGACGAGAGCCTGTCGGTGATTCCCGGCACGGCTCCGGCGGAATGTGTGCGGGCCCTGCTCGCCGCGTCGGACGGGGCGGCCATCTACAAGCCCTCGGCCCTCGGCGGGGACCTCCGGACGGTAGTGGATGCCACGGGCCCGTGGAAGACCATCCTGCGGGTGGACCGGGCAGGCATGGAGGACGAACGGATCCTGGAAGGGGAAGCAGCTCTCGCCCCTTCGGGGGAGTACCTGAGCGTGGTGGAGCTGCTCCGCCGGAGATGACCGGCGGGGGAGCGGGGAAGGAGGGGAAGGGGCCGT
>LUYR01000174.1 GCA_001603335.1 Rhodospirillales bacterium Alpha_05
GGGCAGCGCGGCGCGCAGGGCGGCCGAAACCACCTCGTAGGCAACCAGAGAACTCCCCGACGGCAACGTCTGCGGCAGATAGCCGACCACGCCCGCGCGGGCGCGCTGTGGCATCTCCATCACGTCTTCATCGCCGAGCCGGACCTGGCCTTCACCGCGATGCACCCCTGCGAGGGTTTTCAGCAACGTCGACTTGCCCGCGCCGTTTGCGCCGAGCAGCGCGGTGACCGAGCCCGGGTTCAGCGTCGGCAGGCTGAGCTCGTCGAGAATGCGCTTGCGCCCATAGGCGGCGGTGAGGGTTTCGATGACGAGGCCGGTCATTTCGCGCGCCCCTGGGAAAGCAACAGGCCAAGGAACATCGGAATGCCGACGATGGCGGTGACGATGCCGACCGGCAGGATCGTGCCCGGGGCGATGGTCTTGCTCGCGAGCGAGGTGAGGCAGAGCATCAGCCCGCCCGCCAGCGCCGAGGCGGGCAGGGAGAAGCGGTGATCCTCGCCGACCAGGATCCGCGCGATGTGTGGCGCGACCAGCCCGACGAAGCCGATGGTGCCGACGAACGCCACCGCCACCGCCGCCATCAGGCTGACGCGGGTGAGGGTGACGAGGCGCAGGCGCTCGACGCCGATGCCGATGGCGCGGGCGTGCTCTTCGCCCGCCCGTAGCGCGGTGAGCGACCAGGAGCGGGAGAGGGCGAGGGGCAGGCAGACGGCGAACACCGCCGCGACGATGCCGACCTGAACCCAGGTCGCGCGGATCAGGCTGCCCATGCTCCAGAACACGATCTGCTGCACCGCGTCGGCGGAGGCGACGTATTGCACCAGCCAGACCAGCGCATTGGCGGCGAAGCCGAGGGCGATGCCGAACAGCACCACGGTCTGCGCGCCAGCGCCCTGGCGCGCGGCCAGCGCCTGGATCAAAAGCGTTGCGGCGAGGGCGAAGGCGAACGCCGCCGCCGGGATCGCCCACGCGCCGCCGAGGCCGGGGACGCTCAAGCCGAAGACGATGGCGAGCGATGCGCCGAGGGTCGCGGCGTGGGAAACGCCGAGGGTGAACGGGCTGGCGAGCGGGTTGGCGAGCACGGTCTGCATCTCCGCGCCCGCAAGCCCGAGGCCCGCGCCCACCGCGAGGGCCATGCAGGCGGTGGGCAGGCGGATGTCCCAGAGTACGACGCGCTGCGCCCGATCGAGATGGCCGGGGTCGAGGAGGCCTTTCACCACGTCGGCGAGTGGCAGGCCCGACGCGCCGGTGGCGATGTCGGCGAGGAACGCCGCGACCGCAGCAACGGCCAGCGCCGCGACCAGAAGGACGCGGCGATTGACGAACCGGGCATAGGCTGCGGCGAGCGGAAGCTCGGCTGTGCTTTCCGTCATCGCGTACCTGTCCAATACGCGCCCTCGGAGCGGAAGGGCTGGAAGCGGGTCATGAAATCCCGCCACGTCGCCTCGGGGTCGACATCGGCGAATTCCTGCGGGTGGAACCACTTCGCCATCGCCTGGACCGCGACGACGTTGAACGGCGAATGGAAGAAGTGGTGCCAGATCGCATAGGCACGGCCGTCGCGCACCGCATCGAGCTGGGCAATCCCGGTGCGCGTCAGGCTGCTGCGGAGGCTGGCCTTCGCATCCTCCGGCGAGACGCCGGGCCCGCCTGGATCCGCGCGGGCTGGCTGGCGCGGGTGAGCGGGTTGCCGATCGCGGTGCCGACGTAGATGTCGGGCTGGTGGCTGAGCAGGTATTCGAGGCCGATCAGGCCGGAATTGCCGGGGATCAGGCCGGTGCCGAGGTTGCGCCCGCCGGCGCGCTCCACGAGGTTGCCGATCACCGCGTTGCCGACGGTGGCGCAGCAGTCCGCGCCGAGGCCGACGCGGTTTTCGAGAAACACCAGCGGGCGGGCGGAGGTCTTGGCGACGCGCGCGTCCACCGCCGCGAGCGCGGCGTCGTAGGCCTTGGCGAAGGCGTCGGCGCGGTCGGCGTGGCCGAAAACCTCGCCGAGCAGGCGCACGCTCTTGGTAGTGTCGGCGAGCGGATCGTGGAAGAAGTCGACGAAGATCACCGCGACGCCCGCCGCTTCGAGCCGCTCCACCAGAGCCTCCGCCTTCGGGCTCGGGCCGTGCCCGGCGAGGCCGAAGATCGCGAGATCGGGCTTGAGCGCGATCGCGGCCTCGGCGTTGAAGGTGTCGCCGGAGGCCTTGCCGACCAGCGGAATGCTATCGATGGCGGGAAAATGCTTTTGCCACAGCGCGAACCCGGCGGGGTCGAGGAGCGGGTATTCGCCCATCATCCCGACGACGCCTTCAAGCGGGTTTTCGGGGCGAAGGATGCCGAGCGCGATCAGCATCCGGCCTTCGCCGAGGACGACCCGCGCGACCCTGTCGGGCACGGTGACGTGACGCCCCGCGAGATCGACGATATCGCGCGCATCGGCGAGTGGAAGCAGCGCGAACATCGCGACCGCGAAGGCAAGCAGACGCTTCATCGGCTGGAACTCCGGAATTCGTGGGAAATCACCCGCACCGCGCGGGCTATGGCGCCGGGAATCACCGAGCCGTGGGTCTCGCCGGGGAAGATCGCCGCGTCGGTGGGTAATCCGGCCTCGGTCAGGCGTGCGGCGAAAGCCCGGGCGTTGTCGACCATGCGGCGCTTGGCGCGGATCTCTGCGTGCGCGCTGCGCTCGGTGAACGGGTCGTCGGCCTGGTCGTACTCGGCGACGGTGATCAGCACTTTGGGGTGCGCCGCCGCGAGGGGGCGGAGGTCGGCGTGCATCATCGCCTCGTGGTTCCACCACAGCGACGGGCTGGCGGCGGCGTAGGCGGCGTAAGCGTTGGGGTGGGCGGTGGCAACATGCAGGGTGAACAGGCCACCGTAGGAGTGGCCGAACAACGCCTGACGCTTCGGGTCGATCGCGGCGATGCGCTCGACCGTCGGTTTCACCGTCGCCTCGATGAACGCGAAGAACGCTTCCGCGCCGCCTTCTCCGGGTGCGGGGCTGGCGGAAGGCGGGGTGAAGTCGCGGGCGCGGCGGGTCTTGCCGTCCTTCGCCGCCTCGATCCCCACCACCACCATCGGCAGCACGCCGGTGCTCTCCGGGCTGCCGCCCTGGCTGCGGACGAACTCCGCCATGGTGGCGAAGGTGCGGTCGGCGTCGAGGGTGTAGATCGCGGGCCAGCCTTGCGGCGGCGGCGTGCCTTCGGGGCGGTAGACGAGAATGCGGTAGTCCTCGCCCTGGGTGATCGGCAGGAGGAACTCCAGCGCGCCCGGGATGGTCACCGGGCGCGTGGCGTCCGCCATCGCCGGGGCGGAAATCCCCGGCGACAGCAGCGAAAGCCAAAGTGCCAGCGTCGCCTGGCGCGTCATCAGAACCTCGCCGTGAGTTTCAGCACCGCGTTGCGCGGATCGCCGTAGTAGTTGAACACCGAGCCGTTGCTGCCGGCGCGGACGTAGTAGGTCTTGTCGAAGATGTTGTTGACGGTCAGCGTGACATCGACGTTTTCGGTGATCGCGTAGCCCGCCTGCGCGTCGAACAGCGCGTAGCCGTCCTGCACCCAGCGGGTGCCGCCGGAGTTCTGTCCGTAGTAGCTCGACACCATGCGCGCGCCGCCCGCGACCCAGAGGTCCTTGAGTTCGTCGTCGAAGCTGTAGCGGGCGCGGAGGTTGACGGTGTGCTTCGGCGTCCAGTTGCTGAACGTCGCGCCGGTGCCGGTGGCCGCCGCGAGGGTTTCCGAGAGGACGTAGGCGTAACCCGCGAATACCTCGAGGTTCTCGGTGACCGCGCCGCTGACCTCGGCGTCGATGCCCTTCACCACCACCTTTCCGGCGGAGAGAGACGAGCCGGAGTTGGCCGGATCGGCCATCGAGCGGTTGCTGTCGACGAGGCGGTAGACGCCGATCTGGCCGAACAGGCGATCGTCCATAAACTGGCCCTTGAGGCCGACCTCGACCTGCTTGCTCTCGCGCGGGTCGATGATGTCGCCCGCGACCGTGAGGTCGGTTTGCGGCTGGAAGGTCTCGGCGTAGCTGATGTAGGCGGAGAGATCGTCGGTGAGGTCGTAGACCGCTGCGGTGAACGGCGTGAACACCCCGGTTTCGCTCTTGCTGGTGCGCAGGCCGGTGATCGCGTTGGTGGCGTCGAGGTCGTAGGCCGAGAACCGCCCACCGAAGATCAGGGTCAGCGGCGTGATCGGCTTGATCCGCGCCTCGGTATAGAGCCCGCCCTGATTGAGCTCGCTTTCGAGGTTGGAGGTCATGCTGACGTTCGGTTCGGCGTAATAGCCCGGATTGGTCGGGTCGATGGTGCCGAGCGCGCGTGCGCCGCGCTGGGTGCGGCTGTCGGTGCGGCGATAATCGACGCCGACGGTAAGCGTATGGGTTTGGCCGAACGCCTGGATCGGCTGGGCATAATGCAGGTCGCTGGCGATGCCCTGTTCCTGGTAGTGCAGTTCCAACGCCTGGACCGTCGACAGGCCGGTGGTGGTGTTCACCGTCGAGTTGGAGAGCGCGTACTTCATGTCGGAATCGCGGTCGGTGATGCGCACCGCGCCCTTGATCTCGCCGCCGGAGGCGAGGCGGTGCTCCAGTTCGACCAAGCCCTGGTCGTCCGAGCTGTTGAAGCGGTTCCAGTCCGCGCCGACGAAGGTGGAGCGCGAGACGTCGAGGAAGGTGCCGTTGGCGTAGGCGGGCAGGCCGGAATTGGGGACCTTGTCCTTCTCGTCGTGGGAGACCGCGAGCGAGAGGGTGGTGTCCGGCGTCAGGTCGATCTCCACCGTGCCGTAAGCCATTTTGGATTTGGATTCCACCTCGTCGATGAAGCTCTGGCGGGTGTCGTAGGCGGCAACGAGGCGGCCGCGCACGCTCTTGTTCTCATTGAGCGCCGAGGTCACGTCCATTTCGCCCCGGTACGCATCCCACGAGCCGATGCTGAAGCTCGCGGTGCCGCCCGGTTCGGCGAGCGCACGCTTGCGCGCGAGGTTCACCGTCGCGCCCGGCTCGGTGGTGCCGCCGAACACGCCCGACGGGCCGCGCAGCACTTCGACGCGGTCGAACATGAACATGTCGGGCTGCGACCCGGCGATGCTCGACACCGACGACGGCAGGCCGTCGACCAGATAGGTATCGAGCTCGAAGCCGCGCACGAAGATCGCACCGCGCCCCGCATCGGTGGGCAGGACGGTGACGCCGGTGGTGGTCTTCATCACGTCTTCGAGGCGGGTGAGGTTCTGTTCCTCGATCCGCGCGTGGGGGATCACCGAGACCTGCTGCGGGATTTCCTTCATCTCGACCGGGAGCTTGGAGCCGACGCGGGCGCGCTTCACCGCGTAATCGCGCGAGCCTTCGGTCGCGTCCGGGTCGCGCGACACAACCGTCTGGCCCTGCACCGAGACCGCGCCGAGCTGCATCGCGCCGCCCGCGTTCACCGCCTCGATCACCACGCTCGCGTCGTCGGTCTTGCGCCAGACCAGGCCGGTGCCGTCGAGAATTTGCGACAGCGCGGCTTCCGCGCCCACTGCGCCGCTGACGCCGGGCGAGGTCCGGCCCGAAACCAGCTTCGGATCGACCGACACCTGCCAGCCGGATTGCCGCCCGAAAGCGATCAGCGCATCCCCCAGCGATTGCCCGGCGATGATCGCGAAACTCTGGCTTTGCGTGGCGGCGGGCGCGGTGGCCTGGGCGAAGGCGGGCGTCGCGCCCGCGATCAGGGTCGCGCAGCTTGCGAGAAGCCAGGCGCGCGCGGGCGCGGATGCGCGGCGAGACCGCGGCGAAGTCGAACGAACGTGCATGAAGTGTCCCCTTGAACGTCTGCGAAACTGCGACGCATTCGCAGTTCGTGCCGTATAGACGAACGGGGTCGGGGAATTTCTCAGCATCGGGATGATTTTTTTAACGCGTCGGCGCGGCGGCGTTGCGCAGCCACCAGACACCGCCTCCGATTTCGACGGCGGAAGCCCGTTGCGGCGCGAGCAGGACGCTCAGTGCCCGCGCCGGGTTGCCGAGGTCGAAAACTCCGGTCACCCGCCGTCCGCGCAGTTCGGCGGAGGCGACGATGTAGCCGCCGTTGCGGCGGACGAGCGCGTCGAGCACTTCGCCGAGAGGCGTATCGGAGACGGCTATGCAGTCTTGCCGCCAGAGCCCGACGTCGCCGGGCGCGACCGGGGCAACGGTGAAGCTGTGGTCGGCCTTGCGGTAGTCGAGGCGGTCGCCGGCGTGGAGCACGGCTTCCGCCGCGCCCGTAGCGACTGCGACGGTGCCGTGCGACACGCTGACCGCGATGGTGTCCGCTCCCACTGCGACGTCGAAGGCGGTGCCGTGCACCGTCACGGTCAGATCCTCCGCCGCGACGACGAACGGCCGGTCGGGGTCGCGGCGGACGTCGAAATAGGCCGCGCCGCGCAGCAAGGCGACGCGCCGCGCGT
>LUYR01000175.1 GCA_001603335.1 Rhodospirillales bacterium Alpha_05
AGTCCGCAGCGCGAGTGGGTGGCTGGCCGGAGCTGCCCAGCGCCGGCTGGCGCGCGGAACCGGTGGCGGCTCAGTTGCTGGGCGGCGTCGCGGTCAGGCTGAGGACGCGGGTGAGCTCGTTGGCGACGGTGGCGGAGTCGAGGGGTTTGTCGATCACGCCGGCGATGCCTAGGCAGCGGGCCTCGTCGGCCTCCTCAGGCCGCATGAATCCGCTCATCAGGATCATCGGGGTGGCTGTGTGCTGGCGGATGTGCCTGGCTACTTGGAGGCCGGAGATCTTGGGCATGCTGAGGTCACAGAGCACGGCGGCGAATTTCTCGGGCGAGTTGGCGTAGGTGGAGATGGCGCGGACCGGATCGGTGTGGCAGACGGGCTCGTAGCCGAGGCGGCCGAGCATCTTGAAAAGCATGTCGGAGATGGCGCGCTCGTCGTCGATGACGAGGATGGTTTCGCCCTGGCCGAAGCGTTGGCGGCGGGCTGGTTTGGCGGCGGAGGGGACGACGGAGGTGCAGGGAAGGTGGATCGTAAACACGGTGCCCTGACCTTCCTGGCTTTGGACGGAGATGTCGCCCTGGTGCGACTCGACAATGCCGTGCACGACGGCGAGTCCGAGACCGGTGCCCTCGCCGGTGCCCTTGGTGGTGAAGAATGGTTCGAAGATGCGGCCGAGCACGGCCTCGCTCATGCCGCAGCCGGTGTCGCGGATGGTGAGCCGGAGATAGCGGCCCACTTGGAGGCGGGCATGCGAGGCGGCAGTTTCGCGGTCGATCTCGACGGGGGTGAGCGCGAGTGCGAGCGAGCCGCCCTGGGGGCGCATGGCGTGGACTGCGTTGGTGCACAGGTTCATGAGGACCTGGTGAATCTGGGAGGGGTCGCAGAGCACGGGCTCGTCAGTCTCGGGCAGGTCGGTGACGATCTCGATGTTGGCGGGGACGGTGGAGCGGAGGAGGCGGGTGGTTTCGCGGATGATCGGGAGGAGGCCGGCGGGGCTGCGTGGCTGCTCGCGGCGGCGGCTGAAGGTCAGAATCTGGGCGACGAGGTCGCGGGCGCGGTGGCTGGATGAAATGATGTTCTGGACGTAGGAGGCGAGCGGGTGGCCTGGGGGGAGGTCGAGGTTGGCGAGCTCGGCGTTGCCGAGGATGACGCAGAGGACGTTGTTGAAATCGTGCGCGATGCCGCCGGCGAGGGTGCCGATGGCCTCGAGTTTCTGGGCCTGGCGGAGCTGGCGCTCGAGTTTGAGGCGCTCCTCCTGTTCGTGGACGTGGTCGGTGACGTCGCGTGCGTTGACGATGCTGCGGTGCGAGCCCTCGGGCGTGCGGAGGTTGCAGTAGGAGCATTCGAGGAGGCGCCATTGGTTGGCGGAGTTGATGACGCGGATGCGCATCGGGGCCTCGCTGGACTGGCTCTGGTGGAGCATGAATGCGGGGCGGTCCTCGGGGTGGATCATGTCGATCATGGCCTTGCCGACGAGGTGGTCTGGGGCGAAGCCCAGGAGCAGTTCATGGTTGGGGCTGGCGTAGCGGCAGACGCCATGGGCATCGACCTCGAAGACGAGGTCGTGGAGGTTTTCGAGGAGGAGGCGGTGGCGCTCTTCGCTGGCGCGCAGGGCGACCTCGGTGCGTTTGCGTTCGGTGATATCGGAGAGGATCGAGACGAGGTAACGGGAGCCGTCCCATGTCATGTTGCGGGAGGAGACCTCGACGGTGAGGCGCTCGCCGTTGCGGTGGCGGAGCTGCTCCTCGCGGCCGCGGACTTC
>LUYR01000176.1 GCA_001603335.1 Rhodospirillales bacterium Alpha_05
CCGGCAGCGCATCGGCGCGCGCGCGGGCCTCGGAATCCTGCGCCGCGCGCAGCGCGTAGGCGAAAGGTGTACGATACAGATAGGCCAGGCCGCCAAGGCACAGGACGCTAAGCCCGAGGGTCAGCGCATACCAGCCGCCCGCCGTATCCCACGGCGGATCGGGCCAAAGTCCGAGCACGCCGTTGTCGCCGCCGGTCAGGCTCACCCACTGGAACGCGGTGGCGAACAGCAGTTGCGAAAACGCCAGCGTCAGCATCGCGAGGTAGACGCCCTTCATCCGCCGCACCAGAACCCCGAACGCCGCGGCCCCCAGGGCCGCCACCGCCACGCCACCCGCGATCGCGAGGCCGAACGGCAAATGCTGGCCGAGCAGCGCCGCGCCATACGCGCCGAGGCCGAACAACGCTGCATGGCCGAACGAGATCAACCCCGCCCAGCCGATCAAGAGATGCAAACTCACCGCGAACAGCACCGCGATCAACGCCTGGGTCGCAACATCCAACGCAAATGGCGAACCGACGAAGCCGAAAACTCCGAGCGCCGCGACGATGCCGAGCACGCCGAGCTTCGCCGTGCGCCCATATCCTTCGAGCGGTGGCGACGGCAGCGCCAACGGCCGGTGCGCGCCGGGCAACGCCGGACGCCCGAACAATCCCTGCGGCCGCGCCACCAGCACCGCCGCCATGATCACGAACAGCATCGCCAGCGTGCCCTGCGGCCACACCACGATGCCGAACGCCGACACCACGCCGACGATCGCCGAGGCGACGAACGCGCCGCCCAAACTCCCCATACCGCCGATCACCACCACCACGAAGGCGGAGACGATCACCTGGGTATCCAAGCTGTGGTGCAGTGTCTCGCGCGGCAGCCGCAGCGCCCCGCCCAGCCCCGCTAGCCCGCAGCCGAGCATGAACACCGTGGTGAACAGCCGGTCCTGGCGGATGCCCAAGGCGGCGGCCATCTCCGGGTCTTCCGTCGCGGCGCGCACGATCCGCCCGAAGCGCGTGCGGTTGAGCATCAGCCACAACACCGCCAGCACCGCCGGAGCCACGAGAATCAAAAACAGGTCGTAAGCCGGCAGCAGCCGCCCCGCCACCGGAACCGCGCCGGTCAGCCCCGGCGCGCGCGGCCCGATGATGTCCTGCGCGCCCCAGATCAACGGCACCAGGTCATGCGCGACCAGCACCAGCGCAAACGTCGCCAGCAACGGCAACAACTCGTGCCGCCCATACAGCCGCCGCAACACCAGAACCTCGATCGCTCCGCCCAGCGCCGCCGTCGCCAAAGCCGCCAACGGCGCGGCGAACCAGAAGTTCACCCCCAGCCGGTCGATCAGCGTCCACGCCAGATACGCGCCGATCATGAACACCGTGCCATGCGCGAAGTTCACCACCCGGCTGACGCCGAAAATCAACGACAATCCCGCCGCCACGAGAAACAACGAACTCGCACCGGCCAAGCCGTTCAGTGCCTGTATGACGATGAAATCCATGCGACTCCCGAGGCCCGTGGGGCGTTCGTCGCGATCATAGGCGGATGCGTCGGGGAAGGCCAGGGGCGCTGCCCCTGGACCCCGTCGGGGCCGCGGGCCCCGAACCCCTTGAGTTTTTCGCGCGAAGCGCAATCACCCGTCACGCCGCGCGATCGTCTTATCGCGCTACGCGCAAAAACCAGAGTTATGGGATGCAAGGGGCCGAGCCCCTTGCCGGGTCCGGGCAGAGCCCGGCCTGTTCACTTCGCCGGGCGCAGCGCCTTCACCGCGGCGGCGTCCGGCAGCACCTCCGCGCCGTCGACGTAGCGCCAGTCGACCATTTTGCCTTTGCCGTCGACGAGGGCGGTTTTGCCGACCCAGGCGCCCATGGTGGACTGATGGTCGGAGGCGCGGAAGGTGATCTCGCCGGTGGGCGCGGCGAACTTCAGGCCTTCGAGGGCCTTGATCAGGTCGGCGGGCTTCGTCGATCCGGCGCGGTCGAGGGTGGCCTTGATCGCGAGGCCCATGTTGTAGCCGACCAGCGAACCCATCGTCGGGTTCTCGTGGAACTTGTCCTGGTAGGCCTTGACGTAGGCCTTGTGCTCCGCGCTCTCGATCGAGTCCCACGGATAGCCGGTGACGATCCAGCCTTCGGGGGTTTCCGCGCCGAGCGGCACGAGGTAGTCCGGCTCGCCGGTGAGCAGCGAGACCACCGGGCGGTTCTTGAACAGGCCGCGCGCCGTTCCCTCGCGCACGAACTTCGACAGGTCGGAGGAGAAGGTGACGTTGAAGATCGCGTCGGGCTTGGCCTGCTCCAGGGCTTCCACCGTCGGTCCGGCGTCGAGGCCGAACTGCGCCGGCCACTGCTCGGCGACGAATTCCACGTCGGGCCGCGCCGCCTTCAACAGCTCCTTGAAGTTCCGCACCGCCGACTGGCCGTACTCATAGTTCGGCGCGATCGTCGCCCAACGTTTCGCCGGAAGCTTGGCCGCCTCGCGCACCAGAATCGCGGTCTGCACGTAGGTCGAGGGACGGAGGCGGAAGGTTTCGGTATTGCCGTTGCTCCAGGTGAGCGCGTCGGTCAACGGCTCGGAGGCGAGAAACACCACGCCGCGCTTCGCCGCGTAATCCGAAACCGCGAGGCCAACGTTGGACAGATACGTTCCCGCCAGCATCACCACGCCCTCGCGCCGCACCAGCTCGTTGGCGGCGGTCAACGCCTGCTCCGGCGAGCCCGCGTCGTCGCGCGCGACGATCTCGAGCTTGCGCCCGCCCAGCACCCCGCCCTTCGCGTTGATCTGCTCCATCGCTAGCTCCCAGCCGTTGCGATAGGGCAGGGTGAACGCCGGAATCCGCGAGTACGAGTTGATCTCGCCCACCTTCACCGGCTCGGCGGCATGGGCGGACGCCAAAGGCAATGCGGCAAAAACCGCCGTGAACGCAGCAGTAAGCAAGCGACGGGACAACGGCCGATCCTCCAGAACTGTCGGGAAATATGACCATGGATATAACGGCCTGAGCCCGAGCCCGGTCAAGCGCGCTGGCGTGAAAAAGTTGGGAAGGTGGAAAAGGCCGGGCGCTGCCCGGGCCCGCGAGGGGACTCGGTCCCCTCGACCCCATAACTGGTTTTTCGCGCGTTAGCGCAATCAACCGTCACGCCGCGTGATGGCTCTATCGCGCTTCGCGCAAAAACTAAGGGGAGGTCCGGAGGGTCCACGACCCTCCGGCGGGGTCCGGGGCGGAGCCCCGGCTACGGCCGTTTGCCGAGGCGCTTGAGCTCCCGGGCGATCCACTGCCGTGTCAGGTTTTCCTGGACGGTATTCTGGCTGAGGCGGTCGTGCAGGCTGGCAAAATCGACCCGCTCCAGGTCCTGGTCCTGACCCGCGCAAGTGTAGACGACGAGTTCCTCGCCGGTGGTCGGGTCGGTCTGGCGTTGCAGGCACTGGGCGCAGATTTCCTTCATCATGCACTGCATCGGCGAGTTGATCGATCCGATCGCGGTGTGGCAGGGCTTGAGGAAGGGTTCGAGCACGCCGTGGCGCGCCGCCTTGACCGCGCCCATCATCCGGTCCGAGCCGATCACGATCATCCGGTCGACGTCCTGGAGGCGGAGTTCGGTTTCGCCGAGTTGGCCCGCGGCGTAGGCCGCCATCGCCTGGACGATGTTGCCGGTGAAGGTTTTGTCGCCGGGGCGTTCCGGGGCGAAGTCGGCGGGTTCGTCGCAGCACCACACCACGGTGTCCGAGGCGGCGAGGATGTCCTCGACCTTGAAGCGGTCGCCGCCGCGTTTGTAGCCCGCGAAGTAGAGGACGCGGCAGCCGTTGTCCTTGAGCGCCTTGCCGATCGAGAACAGCACGGCGTTGCCGAGGCCGCCGCCGACGAGGGCGACGGTCTGATTTTTCGGCAGCTCGGTGGCTTCGCCGGTGGGGCCCATCACCACCAGCGGCTCGCCGGGGGCAAGGTGGGCGCAGAGGTCGGAGGAGCCGCCCATTTCGAGGACGATCATCGCGAGTTCGCCGATTTCGGGCTTCACCCACGCGCCGGTGAGGGCGATGCCCTCCATCGCGAGCAGCGTGCTTTCGGTCTCGGGTGCGTTGGCGGCGTAGTTCTGCAGGCGGAAGAACTGCCCGGGCTTGAACCGCCGTGCCGCGAGCGGCGCGTTGACCACCACCTCGACAATGTTCGGCGTGAGGCGGGTGACGCGCTTCAGCGTCGGGCGCAGGTCGTGGTCGAGCTTGGCGAAGCGGGCTTTCCAGTCGGGGTCGACCGGCGCGGCCTTGGCGAGGGTGCGGCCGATTACCGGCGCGCCGGCGCGGGCGCTCGCCATCGCGGTGACGACGTTGCCGTTGAAGCCGGGATGCAGGTCGCCGAAGAACGACACCGGCATGTCGGCGGTGTCCGCCGCGATCAGCACTTCGGTGCGTTCCGGCTTGGCGCTGGGTTCGGGGCGGACCGGTTGGCCGTCTTCGCCGAGCGCCTGGAAGTACTTGCCGTCCACTTTCAGCCCGCCGACGCCTTCCCGCGCGAGCGTGGTGTTGGGCACCGTGCCCGCCGCGACGATGATGGTGCGGGCCGGGAAGGCGGCCTGGCGACCGTCCGCGCCCTTGACCTGAAGGGTTTCGCTCCAGCCGTAGGCGTCGGCGTGCACCGCCACCGGGGCCCATTCCTCGGCGATCGAGATCCCTTCCTCCAGGGCCTTGATGATTTCCTCGTGGTTGTTGCGGTAGGCCGGGGATTCGGTGAGCTTGCGGCGATAGACCAGCGTAACGCCGCCCCAGGACCGCAGCAGTTCGAGGATTTTCGGCGCCTGTCCGGCGGCCTCGGCGCGCGCCCGCTCGGCGCGGATGGCGCGGGCGTGGGCGAGGAATTCCGTCGCCGTCTCGC
>LUYR01000177.1 GCA_001603335.1 Rhodospirillales bacterium Alpha_05
GGTCTTCGCCCGCGCCCGGGCGGCGGCGACGCCGATCGCGGAGTGCGGGTCGAGAATCTCGCCGGTCGCCTTGTATTCGGCGGCGATCGCGGCCTTGGTCTTGGCGTCGTCGAGGGAGAGCGCCGAGAACACCGCGCGCGAGCGCGCCAGCACTTCCGGCGAGACCTCGAACCGGCCCGACTGGCGGAAGCGGTTCATCGCGGTGCGCACCGCCGCGCCGTCGCGGCCGAGCATGTCGAACAGCAGGCGCTCGAAGTTGGACGAAATCTGGATGTCCATCGACGGGCTCAAGGTCGGCACCACGCCGCTCATCGCCATTTCGCCCGAGGCGAAGAAGCGGGTGAGGATGTCGTTCTTGTTCGAGCCGACGATCAGCTGCTCGATCGGCAGGCCCATGGTCTTGGCGACGTATCCGGCGAAGATGTTGCCGAAGTTGCCGGTCGGCACCGAGAAGCCCACCGCGCGGTCGGGCGCGCCGAGGCGCAGCGCCGCCCACACATAATACACCACCTGGGCGAGGACCCGCGCCCAGTTGATCGAGTTCACCGCGCTCAAGGAGACCCGGTCGCGGAACGTGGGATCGGCGAACATCGCCTTCACCATGTCCTGGCAGTCGTCGAAGGTGCCCTTGATCGCGATATTGAAGACGTTGGACGACGTCACCGTGGTCATCTGCCGCCGCTGCACCTCGGACACCCGCTCGTGCGGATGGAGGATGAAGATGTCGATCGCTTCGCGGTCGCGGCAGGCTTCGATGGCGGCGGAGCCGGTGTCGCCCGAGGTCGCGCCGACGATGGTGATGCGCTTCGAGCGCTTGGCCAGGAAGTGGTCGAACAGGCGGCCGAGCACCTGCATCGCCATGTCCTTGAAGGCCAGCGTCGGGCCGTGGAACAGCTCCATCACCCACAGGTCGGTATCGAACTGCTTCATCGGCGCGATCGCCGCATGGTCGAAGTTGCGATACGCCTCGGTGGTGATCTCGGCAAGGTCGGCGTCGGAAATCGCGCCGCCGACGAACGGCTTCATCACCGCCGCGGCAAGCTGCGGATACGGCAGGGTGCGCCAGGTATCCCAGGTGGCGACGTCGATCACCGGGATCGACTGCGGCACGTAGAGCCCGCCGTCGGACGCCAGACCCGCCAGCAAAACGTCGTCGAAGGAAAGAACCGGAGCCTCGCCCCGCGTACTGATATAGCGCACGCTCTTGCTCCATCCGAAGGATGCGTATTCGCGCACGCCGAACGCGTACGCAGCCGTACCATATAACCGCGCCCGCGCAGGACCACAACAATGAAGCGCGAATCAGGCGCTTGGCCTAGAACTTCCCGCGCGGGTCCATCTGCTCTTCGAGGGCGGATTTCTTGTCTTCCAAAAACCGCTCCATCGAACGGATCTGGCGGTCGAGGTTGCGGATGTTCTCGAACTTGCGCACCCGCCGCTTGTGCCGCGCCTTGCGCCACGAAAGCCGGAGGGGAATCTCCATCGCGGTCATCAGCAGCCCGGCCCCGGCGGCGAACGACGCCACCGCCGCCAAGGTGCGGTCGACCCGCCCCCAGGCCACCGCCGCGCCGAAGAAGCCGAGGGTGACGAGGCACGCGCCGATGGTCATCGCGATGCGATTGCCGAAGCCGCGCCGCTTCTTGATTTCGGCCTCGGCGTCGCGCACCGCGTTGGCGATCTCCACCTGGGCGATGTCCTGCCACTGGCGGAACGACAGCCCCGGCCGCCCCGACTTGGTGCGCAGGCTGGTTTCGTTGCGGCCCTCGCGGATCGCCTGTTCGAGGATGCGCACGACGATGCGGGCGCGATCCTCGGGGGTGGGCGAGGTTTCGGTCATCCGGCCTAGCCCAGGTAGCGCGCGCGCAGGTGCGCCTTGAACGCCTTGGCGTCGAGCGGCTTGCCGGTGGCGCGACGGAGGATCTCGCCGGTCGGCAGCAGAGAGCCCTCGGCGTGGACGTGGGTGCGCATCCACTTCAACAACGGCCGGAAGTCACCCATCGCGAGCGCCTCCTCGAGGTTCGGCGTCGCGGTCTTGGCGGCGGCGAAGAGCTGCGCGGCGGTCATCGCGCCCAGGGTGTAGGTGGGGAAGTAGCCCCACGCACCATCGTACCAGTGGATATCCTGGAGGCAGCCGAGGCGGTCGTCGGGCGGCGCGACGCCGAGGAGCTCGGTCATTCCCTCGGCCCAGGCTCCCGGCAGGTCGGCAAGCTTCAAGTCGCCCGCGATCATCGCCCGTTCGAGGCGATAGCGCAAAATCACGTGCGCCGGATAGGTCACCTCGTCGGCCTCGACGCGGATGAAGCCGCGCTCGACCCGCTGCGCCAGGGCGACGAAGTTCTCCACCGACCACGCCGGACCGGAGCCCCCGAACGCCGCCGCCATCGTCGGCGCGAGCCAGGAGAGGAAGGCGCGGCTCCGCCCCGCCTGCATCTCCATGGTCAACGACTGGCTCTCGTGCAGGCTCATGCCGCGCGCGTTGCCCGCGGGCTGGCCGCGCCACTCGGCGGGCAGGCCGCGTTCGTAGAGCGCGTGGCCGGTTTCGTGGATCACCCCGAACACGCCGGAGAACGCATCGGTCTCGTCGTAGCGGGTGGTGAGGCGAACGTCGTCGGGAATGCCGCCGCAGAACGGATGCGCGCTTTCGTCCAGACGCCCGTGCTCGAAGTCGAAGCCCATCGCGGTCATCACCCGCGCCACCAGCGCCTTCTGCTTCGCGGTCGGGAAGCTGCCGGTGAGCGGCAGGGGATCGGGCTTCTCCGCCTGGCGCGCCAGCACGTCGTCGAGGAAACCGGGGAGGAACGCCGCGAGGTCGGCGAAGATCGCGTCGATCTCGGCCGACTTGCCGCCGGGCTCGTAGGAATCGAGCAGGGCGTCGTAGGGCGAAAGGTTGAGCGCCGCCGCCTTCACCTGGGCTTCCTCGCGCACCAGGGCGAGCAGCGCCTGGAGCTGCGGCAGCACCGCCTTGAAGTCGGAATTGGCGCGCGCCGAGCGCCACGCCATTTCGCACGCCGCCCCGGCGCGGGCGAGCGCGCCGACGAGATCGGCGGGCATCGCCGCCGCATGCACCCAGGCGTGACGCATCTCGCCGAGGTTGGCGCGATCGGCGAAGCCGAGGTGCTCGGCGGTGGCCGCCGAGATCAGGTCGGGCACCGCGGGATCGGCGAGCAGGCCGTGGGCGATGGTTTCGAGCACCGCCACCTGCTCGGAGCGCGCGTCCGAGCCGCCGCGCGGCATCATCGCGGCGCGATCCCATTGCAGGGTCGCAAGCGCGCCCTCGATCGCCGAACGGCGGTGGAACCGGTCTTTCAACTCTGCATAAGCCGACATCGTGCACCCTGACTTGTTTTTTGCCGCCATCGCCCCGATGATTCCGGGGAAGGGCCTCATCAACAACGCCCATCCTATCGGAGGAGAACCCATGTCCGCAAAACCGAAGTTCGCCGTCGTCCTCTCCGGATGCGGCGTCTACGATGGTTCCGAGATTCACGAGGCGGTACTGACGCTTCTCGCCATCGACCGCCAGGGCGGCAGCTACCAGTGCTTCGCCCCCGATGTCGACCAATACCACGTGATCAACCACGTCGTCGGCGCGCCGGGCGCGGAGACCCGCAACGTGCTGGTGGAATCCGCCCGCATCGCGCGCGGCGCGATCCTGCCGCTGTCGCAGTACAAGCCCGCCGATTTCGACGCGATCGTCTTCCCCGGCGGCTTCGGCGCGGCGAAGAACCTTTGCAGCTTCGCCGTCGACGGCCCCAACTGCACCGTCAACCCGGATGCAGAAGCCGCGATCAAGTCCACCTATGAAGCGGCCAAGCCGATCGTCGCGCTGTGCATTGCCCCGGCGCTGGTGGCCAAGGTTCTCGGCGACGTCGAGGTGACGATCGGCAACGACGCGCCCACCGCCGAGGCGATCGCCGCGATGGGCGCGACCCACGCCGAGCGCGGCCATGGCGAAACCTGCGTCGACGCCAAGCACAAGGTGGTGACCTCGCCCTGCTACATGCTCAACGCCACCGTCGGCCAGATCGCCGACGGCGCGAACGCCGCGATCGCCGAAGCGATCAAGCTGATGTGATGCAAAGGGTACGGGAGGCGCAAGGCGCCTCCCGTCATTCGCCTCCCGCGCCGTCGGTCAGCGCGAGGCGTTTCTGGATCTTGCGGTGGTTGTAGACCGACGCGATCAGCGACAGCACCGCCAGGATCAACAGGCCGACCGCGATCGGACGGCTGAAGATGATCGAAAAATCCCCGCCCGAGATCACCAGCGAGCGGCGCAGGTTCGCCTCCGCCATCGGCCCGAGGATCAGCGCCAGCAGAATCGGCGACAGCGGGAAGCCGTGCTTCTGCATGAAGTACCCGACCACGCCGAAGGTGAGCATCACGTAGACGTCGAAGGTGTCGCCGCGCATCGCGTAGGAGCCGACGATCGAGAGCACCAGGATCGCCGGCATCAGGATCGCGCGCTTCACCATGATCACCTTGGCGAACAGCCGAATGCCGAGCATGCCGATGATCAGCATCGCGAAGTTGGCGACGATCAGCGAGGCGAAGACGTTGTAGACGACGTCGATGTGCTCTTTGTAGAGCAGCGGCCCGGGCTGCAACCCCTGGAGCACGAACGCGCCCAGCAGCACCGCGGTGACCGCGTCGCCCGGCACGCCGAGGGAGAGCAGCGGGATCATCGCGCCGCCCGAGCAGGCGTTGTTGGCGCACTCCGAGGCGGCCACGCCCTCGATCACGCCGGTGCCGAACTTTTCCGGATGCTTCGAGGTGCGCTTGGTTTCGCCGTAGGAAACGAACGCGGCGATGTCGCCGCCCGCGCCGGGGATCGCGCCGATGAAGGTGCCGATGACGCTGCCGCGCGCGATCGTCACCCACGCCGCCTTGATGTCGGCCCAGCTCGGGAAGTAGCGGTCCACGACCGTCTTCACCCGCACGATCTGCTTGGTGATCTGCACGTTGGCGAGGACTTCCGAAACCGCGAACAGGCCGATCAGGGTCGGGATGAACGGCGGCCCCTCGAACAGGTCCATCTGGCCGAAGATGTAGCGCGGAAAGCCCGAGATCGCGTCCGCGCCGACGGTCGAGAGCAGCAGGCCGAACAACCCCGCCATCAGCCCCTTGACGATGGAATTGCCGGAGATCGAGACGATCACCGAAAGCCCGAACACCGCGAGGGCGAAATATTCGACGGTGCTGAACTCGAGCGCGACGGTGGAGATCAGCGGCGACATGAAGGTCATGATCAGCGCGCCGGAAAGACCGCCGCAGAACGAGGCGAACAGCGCCATCGCCAGCGCGCGGCCCGCCTGCCCCTTTTGCGCCAGGGGATAGCCTTCGAGCACCGTTGCCGCCGCCGCCGGGGTGCCGGGGGTCCGCACCAGGATCGCCGAGATCGAGCCGCCGTACATCGCGCCGCAGAACAACCCGAGCAGCATCGCGAGGCTTTCGAGCGGCGGACGGCCGAAGGTAAGCGGCACCAGGAGCGCCACGCCCATCGTCGCGGTCAGGCCGGGGAGCGCGCCGATGGTGATGCCGATCGCCACGCCGAAGGCGATCACCAGCATCACGTCTGGCGCGAAAACGTTGCCGAAACTGTGCAGCAGCAGGGCGAAATCCATGAACCGCTCGCTCTCAGTAGAGGATGGAATCGAGTACGCCCGCAGGCAGGGTAAGGCCCAGCAGCTTCTCGAAAATCAGGTAGATGCCGGCGGTGACGCCGAGCGCGACGCCGAACATCCCGAGGGGACGGCGCATGCCGAGCACCGCCATCATCGCGATGAGGAACCCCACCGAGGTGAGGATGAAGCCGACCGGTCGCAGCAACAGGGTGAAGGCGAGCACCGCCGCCACGGTGAGCATCGCGCGGACGATGCCGTTGTCGAGGAAAAGGCCGCGCACCGGCGGCGGGTCCTCGGCCGCCACCACGGCGGGCTTGGCGAGCGCGGCGTTGACCATCAGGGTCGCGCTGCACAGCAGCAGCAGATAGGCGAGCATTTCCGGAAAGAACGCCGGTCCGATCTTCATCACCACATCGGCGGGAAAGTCGGACGCGATGACCAACGCCCCGCCGCTGATCGCCACGCCGATCGCTCCCGCGACAAAATCCCCACGCTTCATCCGCCAACCACCTCCACGCTCGCCGCACGCACCGCTGCCGCCGTTGAAACCGGCGAGGACCGCGTGACCGCGCCCCTCGCCGAACCGATACCCTACCCTTTCCGCACGGCTACTTTTTGGCCAAGCCGAGCGAGAGCATCACCCGGTGAACGTCCTTGGCGTTCTTGTCGAGGAACGCGGTGAAGTCCTTGTCGTTCTGATAGGCGAGCGACAGACCGGCGTTCTTCGCGAACTCCTGGAACTCCGGATCGTCGTAGGCGGCCTTCAACGCCTTGACGATCTTGGCGCGAGTCGCGGCGGGCACGCCCTTGGGCAACGCGATGCCGCGCCAGGTGCCGAAGCTCGCCTTCACCCCTTGCTCTTCGAAGGTCGGAACGTCGGGGAACAGATCGGAGCGCTTCTCGCCCATCACGCCGACCATCTTCAGGTTCCCGGCGGCAACCTGGCTGCGCACTTCCGCCACCGAGACGCTCACCGCGGTCAGGTGACCGCCGACGAGGGCGGTGACCGCCGGAGCCGCGCCGTCGAACGGCACGTACTTCGCCTTGATCCCGAGTTCGTCGGCCATCATCGCCGCAGCGATGTGCCAGACCGAGCCGGGGCCGGAGTTACCAATCGTGACGTCGTCCGGGTGCGCCTTGGCGTAATCGGTGAAGTCCTTGATGCTGTTGATCGGCGAATCGGCCTTCACGGTCAATGCCGGGGCATCCATGTTGATCCGCATGATCGGGTCGAAGTCCTTCCAGGTGAAGGGAATCAGACCCTGCGGCGGCAACGAGTTCAGCTCGAAGGTGATCATGCCGATGGTGTAGCCGTCGGCGGGCGCGCGCATGATCGCGGCATGGCCGATGGCGCCGCCGCCGCCGGTGGTGTTGGCCACCGTCACCGTCTGCTTGGTCTCCTTGGCGAGAGACGCCGCAAGCTTGCGCAGCAGAAGGTCCGTGCCGCCGCCGGCGGACCACGGGCAGATCATCGTGATCGGCTTGGCCGGCCACTCGGCCGCACTCGCCGTCAACGGGGCGGCGGCGATTACCGCGGCCGCACCAAGTCCCATCAAGACGCTCCGACGCTTCATGAACGCTCCTCCATCATCACCGGCATTTTGCCGTTGTTGGCTTGAATATGCCGAGCCGCTTGGGCACCGGCACGCGCTGACCCCGAGTTGGCGCGGCACGGTGCGCGCCAGACGCTCGCGGGAGAGAGTCGTCTCCCCCAGGCCGTTGAGTATACGCACGTTCGGGTTGGGGAAAAGTCAATTCCGCGCGAATGTCCTACCTGTTCGGACAGGCTGACAACATACGGACAGGATTACCGCGCGCGAGAGTGCAATCGGGCCGGAACGTGCCAAATACTGAGACGCACCAGAGGCCGGGGATGCACCCGCGGCGCAGGAAATCCCTTCGACGGACACGGATTCCGGCACCGCTATATTTCCGTTCGATTGGCGGATCAGGCGCGGATTTGCGCCTGAAGCGGGTCGATGACGCGGCGCTCGAACTGCGCGTCGAAGTCGGCGTCGCGCTCGGTCCTGGCCGCGTCGGGATCGGCGACGGTGTCGTCGCGCGGCCGGATCGCGTGGAGCCGGGTGGAAAACCGGGTATCCTCGCCCGCCTTGAGGGTGAGGTTGGCTTCGCCGAGATACTTGCCGTGCGCCCCCGCCTGGAGAATCGGGATTCCCGCGACGAGGTTGTCGGGGTCGAGCTTCGCGGTGTTGAGGACGGTGTGGGTGTGGCCGCCGACGATCACCACCGGCTTGTCCACCAATCCGGCGATCGCGCGGGCGATGCTGATGTCGCCCTCCTGGATGTAGAAGCGCCAGCCGTCCGCCTTGCGCAGGGGGCCGAAGTCTTCGCCGTAGCCGCAGTGGGAGAGGATCAGCACCACGTCGGCGAGCTTGGCGAGGTTGGGCAGGAGCTCCTTCGCCGTCGCCACCGGCGAGGCGACCGCGAGGCCGGGATCCCCCGCCTTGCGGAAGTGCTTCATCACCGGCGTGGTGAGGCCGAGGAACGCCACCCGCAGGCCGCCGACGACGCCGATCGCCGCCGGGAAGTAGTC
>LUYR01000178.1 GCA_001603335.1 Rhodospirillales bacterium Alpha_05
GTCGTTGGCCGCACCCGGCCGGGGCGCAGGGGCCTGGGCAAGGCGGTGCCCGACCGCCTGATCGCGCGCGCCGGGCAGATCAACGTGCTGGTGGTCGGCGGCGGCGACGCGCCTCCCGCCAAGGAGCGGAAGCCGCGCGAATCCTCGGGCGTGCTGGCCCTGCTGTTCGCGGTGGTGGCGACGGCGGTGGCCTCCGGCCTCGGCGTCGCGATCGACAGCTTCGGCCTGCCGATCGCCAACATTTCCCTCGCCTACCTGATGGCGGTGCTGGTGACCGCGATGCGCGCCGGGTTGAAGCCCGCGATCCTCGCCTCGGCGCTCGGCTTCTTCGCCTTCAATTTCCTCTTCACCGAGCCGCGCTTCAGCTTCGCGATCACCGACACCCAGAACATCCTCACCGTAGTGTTCTTCCTCGTCGTCGCGGTGATCGTCAGCAACATGGCGGCGCGCCTGCGCGACCAGATCAAGACCTCCCAGGAAAACGCGCGGCGTACCGCCAACCTTTACGAATTCGGGCGCAAGATCTCCGCCGCCGCCACCCTCGACGACGTCCTCTGGGCGGTGGTCCACCACGTCGCGACGACGATCCACGCCAAGTCGCTGGTGCTGATGCCGGGGGAGCAGGGCCTCGGGATCTCGGCGGGATACCCGCCCGAGGACCAGCTCGACGAAAAGTCCGCCGCCGCCGCCGCCTGGACCTGGACCCACGGCAAGATCGCCGGGCGCGGCTCCACGACTCTGCCCGCCGCCGACTGGCTGTTCATCCCGATCAGCACCGCGCGCGGGCCGATGGGGGTTCTCGGGGTGCAGATGACCGACGGCGGCGAGGTGCCGACGCCGGACCAGATGCGCCTGCTTGAAACCCTTGCCGACCAGGCGGCGGTGGCGATCGAGCGCACCACCCTGGTCACCGACATCGAGGTCGCCAAGCTCGCGACCGAACGCGAACGCCTGCGCGCCGCGCTGCTCTCCTCGCTTTCCCACGACCTGCGCACGCCGCTGGTGTCGATCCTCGGCGCGTCGTCGAGCCTGGTCAGCTACGGCGACGTGCTTGACCCGGCGAACCGCAACGACCTCGCGCAGACGATCCAGGACGAGGCGGAGCGACTCAACCGCTTCGTCCAGAACCTCCTCGACATGACCCGCCTCGGCGCGGGCGCGCTCCAGCCCCGTGCCGATTGGGCGGACCTGCACGACATCGTGCGCGCGGCGGTGCAGCGCGCCGAACGCCTGGCGGAGTTCCACACCCTGCGGGTCGAGATCGCCGACGGGATGCCGCTGATCTGGGTCGACGCGGTGCTGATCGAGCAAGTGTTCTTCAACCTGATCGACAACGCGTGCAAATATGCGCCGCGCGGCACCACGATCAAGCTGTGGGCGCACCCGACCGCAACCCATATCGCGATCGAGGTGGTCGACCAGGGGCCGGGAATTCCGCCCGAGGACTGGGAGAAGGTGTTCGAGATGTTTTATCGGGTGAAGCAGACCGACAGCCAGTCGGGCACCGGCCTCGGCCTCGCGATCTGTCGCGGCATCGTCGAGGCGCACGGCGGCACGATCCGGATCGCGGCGGGGATGAACGGCGTCGGCACCGCGGTGGTGATCCACCTGCCGCTCAACGCCGCGCCCGCGCTGCCCGAGGCGGCATCATGAGCGCGCGCATCCTGGTGATCGACGACGAGCCGCAGATCCGCAAGTTTCTGCGGATTTCCCTCACCGCGAACGGCTATGCGGTGAGCGAGGCGGCGAACGCGGCGGAGGGCATCGCGCTCGCCCGCGCCGAACTCCCCGATCTCCTGATCCTCGACCTCGGCCTCCCCGACATGGACGGCCAGGAGGTGATCAGCGCGGTGCGGGAGTTTTCCGCCGCGCCGATCCTGGTGCTTTCGGTGCGCGCCGACGAATTCGACAAGGTCGAGGCGCTCGACCGGGGCGCGGGCGACTACGTGGTCAAGCCGTTCGGCATCGCCGAACTGATGGCGCGGGTGCGCGCCTGCCTGCGGGCGCAGGCGCCGAAGGCGGCGGACGAGGTGATCGCGATCGGCGGCCTCGCCATCGACCTCGCGCGCC
>LUYR01000179.1 GCA_001603335.1 Rhodospirillales bacterium Alpha_05
TCGACGGCGTAGGCGTTGGCCGCGACCCACTGCGCGAGGGCGGGTTCGACGGCGTCCGGGCTGCCGCCTTCGCCGACCAGGGCGAGGACGCCCTGCGCGACGTCGCGCTGCTGCTCGGCGAAGTCTTCCATCAGCGCGCCGATGGCGAGCTTCTGCCAGTGGGTGCGCGGCACGAGGTGCGCCGCCTGGGAGCGCAGCCAGCCGAAGCCGAAGCGTTCGCCCACCCGGTCGTAGGCGATCGCGGCCATCGGAATCGCCACCTTGCGGGTTTCGCCGAGGGTGACGACGTCGGGCACCGAGACCATCGCCCCAAGGGCGAGGATACGGCGGACGAGATCGTCCGGTACGCCGCCCGCGAGCCAGACCCGGCCCAGGTCGTTCTCCTGCGGGTCGAGGGCCATGCGCGACGGCAGGATCGCCTCCGCGCCCGCCTTCAAGCGGTTGCTCAAGCCCGGGATGTCGACCGGCGCGGGGGTGTGGCGCAGGATCCACGAGACGATCGCCTGCACCGCGCGGTTGATCGCCATCAGCATGCCGAGCTGGGTCTGCGCCGGCACCTGGTTGTCGAGGGCTTCGATCGCCGTCCACAGCGCCTCGAGCGAGAACGCGGTGCGCGCGACGATGAAGGCGCGGGTGATGTCCGACGGCGCGCGGCCGGTTTCCTCGATCATTTCGGTGAGGAAGGTGCCGCCGATGCGGTTGATCATCGCGTTGCCGATCACCGTGGCGACGATTTCGCGGCGCAGGCGATGGGCGTGGATCGCGGTCCCGAAGCCGGTGCGCAGCGCCTCGGGGAAGTAGCCGATCAGCTCGGGGTCGAGCTGGGCTTCGTCCGGCAGGTCGCTGTCGATCAGTTCGTCGAACAGCCAGAGCTTGCAGTACGGCATCACCACCGCCGCTTCCGGCCGGGTGAGGACGCCGCGCTTGGCGATGCGTTCGGCGAGTTCCTCTTCCGAGGGCAGGAACTCGATGCCGCGGTCGAGGCGACCGATGCGTTCGAGGTGGCGGATCAGGCGGGCCTGCTCGTCGAGCCGGTCCGCGCCGTGCGCCTCCATCATCGAGAGCGCCTGGGTCTGGAGGTAGTTGTCGCGCAGCACGAGCTGCGCCACGTCGTCGGTCATGGTGGCGAGCAGGGTGTTGCGCTGCTTCACCGTCATGTCGCCGCGCGCGACGATCTCGTTGAGCAGGATCTTGATGTTGACCTCGTGGTCGGAGCAATCCACGCCCGCCGAGTTGTCGATCGCGTCGGTGTTGATCCGCCCGCCGAGCTGGCTGAACTCGATACGCGCGCGCTGGGTGACGCCGAGGTTCGCGCCCTCGCCCACCACCTTGGCCCGCACCATCCTGGCGCTCAGGCGCACCGCGTCGTTGGCGCGGTCGCCGACTTCCGCGTCGGTTTCGTCCGAGGCGCGGAGATAGGTGCCGATGCCGCCGAAGAACAGCAGGTCGACCTCCGCGCCGAGGATGGCGCGGATCATCTCGTTGGGCGTCACCACGTCGGAGGAGAGGCCGAAGCGGGCCTTGACCTCGGGCGAGACCTTGAACGACTTCGCCTGGCGGCTGAACACGCCGCCGCCCTGCGAAATCAGCTTGGCGTCGTAGTCGGCCCAGGTGCTGCGCGGCGTGTCGAACAGGCGCTTGCGCTCGACATACGACGCTTCCGGATCCGCCGGGTCGGGGTCGAGGAAGATGTGCATGTGGTTGAACGCGCCGAGGAGCAGGGTCTGGCGCGACATCAGCATGCCGTTGCCGAACACGTCGCCCGCCATGTCGCCGACGCCGACCGCGGTGAACGGCTGGGTCTGGACGTCGCGGCCGAGTTCGCGGAAGTGGCGCTTGACCGATTCCCACGCGCCGCGCGCGGTGATCCCCATCACCTTGTGGTCGTAGCCCTGCGAGCCGCCCGAGGCGAAGGCGTCGTCGAGCCAGAACCCGGCGGCCTGGGATTCGGCGTTGGCGATGTCGGAGAAGGTCGCCGTGCCCTTGTCCGCCGCGACGACGAGGTAGGGGTCGTCGCCGTCATGCCGCACGGTGTCCTTGGGCGGCACCACCGCGCCGCCGACGAGATTGTCGGCAAGCCCGAGGAGCGCGCGCATGAACAGCTTGTAGCATTCGATGCCCTCGGCGAGGAACGCCTCGCGCCCGCCGACGGTCGGCGGCCGCTTGACGATGAAGCCGCCCTTCGCGCCGACCGGCACGATCACCGCGTTCTTCACCATCTGCGCCTTGATCAGGCCGAGGATTTCGGTGCGGAAGTCCTCCGGCCGGTCGGACCAGCGGATGCCGCCGCGCGCGACCTTGCCGCCGCGCAGGTGCACGGCTTCGAGACGCGGCGAGTAGACGAAGGTTTCCACCCACGGACGCGGCTTCGGCAGGTCCTCGAGGTCGCGGCTCGAGAGCTTGAACGCGAGCGTCGGGCGATGCGAGCCATCCGCCTCGGTCTGGTAGTAGTTGGTGCGGAGCGTGGCGCGCACGAGGTTGAGGTAGCGGCGCAGGATGCGGTCGGCGTCGGCGCTTTCGATCGCGTCGAGCGCCTGGAGGATCTTGGTCTCCAGCACCGCCGCCGCTTCGACGCCGTCCTTCGCCCGCGCCGGGTTGTTGCGGGCGTGGAACAGGTCCACCAGCATCCGGGTGACGTCGGCGTGGTCGAGCAGCGCACCGGCGATATAGGTCTGCGAGAAGGCGAAGCCGACCTGGCGCAGGTACTTGGCGTAGGCGCGCAGGACGATCACCTCGCGGGCGGTGAGGCCCGCGCCGATCACCAGGCGATTGAAGCCGTCGCTCTCGACCTCGCCGGTCCAGACCCGCTTCAGCGCGTCCTGGAACGGCTGGCGCACCGCCTGGATGTCGACCTCGCCGCCGTGCGCGGCGCGCATGCCGAAGTCGTGGATCCACACGTTGCGTTCCGCGCCGTCGGCGAGCTTCAGCGCGTAGGGCAGCTCCTCCATCACCCTGAGGCCCATGCCTTCGAGCATCGGCAGGATGTCGGAAAGCGGCACCGCCGCCCCGGCGTGGAAGACCTTGAGGCGGATTTCGCCGGTCTGGGCTTCGAGCGGGCGGTAGAGGTTGAGCCCGAGTTCGCCGTACTTCAGCACGTCCTCGACCCGGGCGATGTCGAACACCGCGGTGTCGGCATCGAAGTGCTCGGTGTAGTTGACCGGGAAGGCGTGGGCGTAGCGGCGGTGCAGCCCCGCGCCCTTTTCCTCGCCGAGGCCGCGATAGAGCGCGTCGCGGAGGTTGTCCTCCCAGGCGCGGGCGACCTTGGCGATGCGCGCCTCGATCTCGGCGGGGTCGAACTCGGGCATGCCGCCGGGGTTGGTGCGCACCAGAACCTGGAGCCGCGCCAGGGGCGAATCGCCGATCTGGGTGTAGTAGGAGAGAATCTCGCCCGCGAACGCCTTCGCCAGGATTTCCTGGACCTTGAGGCGCAGCGGCGTGTCGAAGCGGTCGCGCGGCACGTAGACCAGGCACGACATGAAGCGGTGGAAGTCGTCGGCACGCAGGAACAGCGCGACGCGGCGGCGCTCCTGCAATTGCAGAATCCGCACCGCGACCTCGCCGAGGTGCGCCTCGCTCGACTGGAACAGCTCGTCGCGCGGCAAGTTTTCGAGAATGCTCAGGAGCTTCTTGCCGTCGTGGCTGTTGCGGCGGTATCCGGCGGCGTCGATCACCCGGGCGATCTTGCCGCCCAGCATCGGCACGTTGACCGGCGAGTTGGTGTAGACCTCGGCGGTGAACAGGCCGAGGAACAGCCAGATGCCGACGACGTTGCCGGCATCGTCGCGACGCTTGACCACGATCGCGTCCATCGCCACCGGACGGTGCACGGTGGCGCGGCGGATGCTCTTGGCGACGATCAAGGGCGGGCCGTCCTGGTTGAAGATCCGCACCTCGACCTGGCCCGCGGCATTCGCCTGGAGCTCGTCGAAGACGCGGCGTTCGGGATCGCGCAGCACGCCGAGGCCGGAGCTTTCGTCGACCCGCAGCGCCGGACCCGCGCCGCCCGCGACCGAGTGGTAGACCCGCGAGCCGAGGAAGGTGAAGTGGCTGTCGCGCAGCCATTCGAGGAAGGCGCGGCAGTCGTGGCACTCTTCCTCGGGGATGTTGCTCGCCAGCGCCTCGTCGAGGCGGGCGCGCATCTCGGGCCAGTCGGTGACCGCGGCGCGGACGTCTTCGAGCACCGTGGTGAGCTCGGCGACGATGTGGGCGAGCTTGGCGGCGTCGGTCTGGCGCGTCACCTCGACGTGCATCACCGATTCCGTGGCGTTCGCCTCCGACGCGGCGGGCAGCAGGCGCACCAGGTTGCCCTTGGCGTCGCGCTCCACCGAGATCACCGGGTGGATGATCACGTGGACTTCGAGGTCGAGCCCGGCGAGCGCCGCGGTGACCGAATCCACCAGGAACGGCATGTCGTCGTTGACCAGCTCGATCACGGTGTGCTCGCAGGTCCAGCCGTGCTCGTCGGAGGTCGGGTTGAACGCGCGGATCGCAAGCTGGCCCGGAAGCCGCCGCTGCTGCACCTGGGACCACGACGAGCGCGCCGCGCCATAGAGGGATTCGAGAGGCTTGCCGACGATGTCGCCGGGAGCGACGGTGCGGTAGAATTGCCCGATGAATTCGCCGACGGTGGCGACGTCGCCGGGCTTGGCCCGCGCGGTTTCCATCTTCTGTCGCGCAAGCGCGACGATCTCGGCAACCGTAGCCTCGGAGCCGATCGACAGTGCAGGAGCCATTTTGGCGTTTCCTTGCTTTTTAGCGTTGTTCCTCGCCTGTAATAGGCTAAGGACTATTGGCCGTTTTGCAATGCTTTATGGCGAGAAACCGACGGAGGCAACAAGGTGCTGAAGATCGCCGGATTGGATGCCGGATATGGCGCGGCACAGGTGCTGTTCGGTATCGATCTTACCGTCGCCAAGGGCGAGGCCGTCGCCCTCATCGGCCGCAACGGCGCGGGCAAAACCACCACCCTGAAGTCGGTGATCGGCCTCACCCGAATCGTCTCCGGCAGCATCGTTTTCGACGGCGTCGACCTCACCCGAAAGCCCGCCCACGTCGCCGCGCGCGCCGGGCTCGGCTGGGTGCCGGAGGACCGCCGCATCTTCACCGGCCTCACCGTCTGGGAAAACCTCGACGTCGGCCGCCAGCCCGCCCGCGCCGACGCGCCGGAGTGGGACGAAGACCGCGTGCTCGCCGTCTTCCCGCACCTGAAAGCCCTGCTCAAGCGCCCCGCCGGGCACCTCTCGGGCGGCGAGCAGCAGATGCTCACCGTCGCCCGCACGTTGATGGGCCAGCCGCGCCTGCTGCTCCTCGACGAACCCTCGGAAGGGATCGCGCCCAAGGTGGTCGAGGACCTCGCCAAAGCCCTCGCCGACGTCAAATCCGCGGGCCTCGCGATCCTGCTTTCCGAACAGAACTGGCAATTCGCCGCCGCGCTCGCCGACCGCGCGATCCTCCTCGAACAGGGGCGCATCGTCGGCCGGGGCGGGATGGCGGACCTGATCGCCGAGGGAACCCAACTGGCGGCGGTGCTGGGGATGTAATGCGAAACGGCCCCGGGTGACACCGGGGCCGTTTCGGTTCGGGCGGGTGACCGGACGCCTAGAAGCCCGCCTCCTTGAAGATCGGCACGCGCTTGTCGATCACTTCGGCGAGATTCTCTGCGGTTTCCTTGGAATCGAGGAACATCGGCGTGAGGTTGTTGCGCGCGATGTAGTCGGTCTTCCAGCGCTCGGTGTCGGTGACCTTGCGCAGCAGCCCTTCGTAGTAGGCCACCGCGTCCTTGTCCATGTTGGGCGGCCCGAGGACGACGCGGGTTTCCGCCGCGATCACCTGGGGATAGCCGAGTTCGGTGAGAGTCGGCGCCTGGTTCCAAAGCTCGCCGGGCATGCGCTTGGCGGAGAACGAGGCGAGCGGCACCACGGTTCCGGCGCGGACCTGGCCGATGCACTCGCTCGGATTGAACAGGCCGACGTCGACATGGCCGCCGAGAAGCGCCGACATCACTTCGCCGGAGCCGCCGAACTGGACGTAGCGGAAGTTGGTCTTGGCGTACTTGTTGAGGAGCAGGTAGGCGAGATGGTCGCTGTTGCCCTTCTGCGACGAGCCGAAGGTGATCTTGCCGCCCTTGGCCGCCTCGATCGCTTCCTTGGCGTCCTTGAACCGGCCCTTGACCGCGGCGAGGAAGAACTCGTCGTTGGCGACCGTCGCGATCGGCGTCATGTCCTTGCCTTTGACGTCCCACTTCAGCGCGTAGGAGCTGATGATCTGGCCGATCGCGATCGGAACCAGCATGTGGTCGTCGCCCGACTTGGTCGCGGCGTAGGCGAACGCCACCGCGCCCGAGCCGCCGGGCTTGTTGATCACCTGGAAGTTCACCGGCGAGAGATTGTCCCGCTTGATGATGTCGGCGATGGTGCGGGCGTTGAGGTCGGTGCCGCCTCCCGCGCTCGAAGGCACGATCATGTCGACATCCTGCTTCGGCTCGAAGGCCATCGCCGGGGCAGCGAGGCAGGCCGTGGCGAGGCCGACCGCCGCAAGGCGCAACACACTGAGTTTCATACCTGTTACTCCCTTGGTTCTTTTGGTTAACCTCTCCAAGACATACCGGACGGAGACTCTCAGCCGTTGACCCGCCCGGCTCGCCGCACGCGGCGAACCGCGCGCATCGCCAGCGGCGATACGCAGATCGCCACGATCACCAGGAGGAAGCCGAGGGCGATCGGGCTTTGGTAGAAGATGTCGACGCTGCCGCCCGAGATCTCGAAGGCGGAGTTGGCCGAGCGCTCGAGGATCGGCGCGAGGACGAAGGCGAGCAGCAGCGGCGCGGTGGGATAGTCGAACTGGGTCAGGAAAAACCCGACGAGGCCGGCGGCGAGCATCACCAGGATGTCGAAGTAGCTGTTGTCGACGCTGTACGACCCGACGACGCACACCACGGTGATCGCCGGGGCGATGATCCGCACCGGCACCCGCAGGATGTTGGTGACGAACGGGATGAGCGCGATCGCCACGGCGACGCAGATGATGTTGCCGACGTACATCGAGGCGATCAGGCCCCAGCAGAATTCCGGCTTCTCGCTGAACAGCAGCGGCCCCGGAGTCAGCCCCCACATCATCAGGCCGCCGAGCAGCACCGCGGTGGTGCCGCCGCCCGGAATCCCGAGCGACAGCAACGGCGCGAAGGTCCCCGCCGCCGCCGCGTTGTTGCCCGCCTCGGGCGCGGCGACACCCTCGATCGCGCCTTCGCCCATCTGCGCGCCGTTGCGGCCGGTGCGCTTCTCGAGGATGTAGCAGAGGAACGCCGACATTGTCGCGCCCGCGCCCGGGAGCACGCCGATGAAGGTGCCGAGCAGGCCCGACTTGCCGACGACCGGGAGAATCCGGCGGAACTCGGGGCCGGTGAGCAGGCTGCCGCGGATGCTGAGCTTTTCCGCCGGGAGCGCCGCCAGCCCTTGGTCGGTGCCCTTGCCGCGGAAGTCCTTGAGCAGGATCATCACCTGGGAAAAGCCGAACATCCCGATCACCAGCGGCACGAAGCTGATCCCGCTCATCAGGTCGGGCATGCCGAAGGAAAACCGCGAGGTGCCGCGCGCGAGGTCGACGCCGACGCAGGCGAGCATCAGGCCGAGGCAGGTGCTGAGGCCGCCCTTCGCCGGATTTTCGCCGAGCAGCCAGCCGATCGAGGTGAACGCCATGATGATCACCGCGGCCATCTCCGCCGGACCGAAGCGCAGGCCGACATCGGCGAGCAACGGGCCCATCACCGTGAGGATCACGATGCCGATGGTGCCGCCGAGCGCCGAGGCGACGATCGCGGTGAACAGCGCCTTGCCCGCCTTGCCCGCGCGGGTGAGCTTGTAGCCGTCAACGGCGGTCATCACCGCGGGCGAATCCCCGGGGATGTTTAAGAGGATCGCGCTGAACGAGCCGCCGTACATGTTGGCGTAGTAGAGGGCCGCGAGCATGATGATCGCGCCGGTGGGTTCGAGACGGAAGGTCAGCGGCAGCAGCAGCGCCACCCCGGCGAGCGAGCCGATCCCGGGCATCGCGCCGACGATCAGGCCCATCAGCGCGCCGACCGTGGCGTACATCAGGTTGACCGGGGTGAGCGCGACGGCAAAGCCGTGGGCCAACAGGGCGAGAATGTCGTACATCGCGCTCAGCCTCCGAACAGCATGCCGTTGGGGAAGGGAACCTGGAGCCAGAACTTGAACACGCCGTAGACCACCAGCATCGGGCACGCGGTGATGAACAGCGATTTCGCGATCGGATACCGCTCCAGCAGCCAGACCCACGCGAACAGCATCACCGTCAGCGCGGGCAACAGGCCGACCGCCAGGGAAAGCGTGAGGGCGAAGGCCACCATCACCACCGGGATGAACGCGCTCATCGGCAGCGTCTTCGCCACGGCGTCGGGCCGGAACAGCATCACCACCGCGAAGATCGCGGCGAGGACCGACGAGAACACCGGCATGAAGCCGCCGCCGGGCGCCCCGGCGAACCAGACGCCGTAGTCGAACCAGCCTTCGTAGAACCAGTAAGCGCTCATCAGGATGATGAGGACGGGAATCGCTCTTGCCCGCATGAAGCCCTCCTTCAGGCAGCCGCGCTCCGGGAGTCCCGCCGCGGTCGGCGGATCTCCCTTGGGCGGAATCACGCCGCCTTGGTGGCGCGGCGCTGGGCGCTCATGCCGCAGCACACCGCGAGCGCATTCTCGGTCGCCTTGGTGTCGACCGTGCCCTTGCCGACCTTGTCGAAGGCGGTGCCGTGCGCCGGCGTGGCGATCGGAATCGGCATCCCGCCCGGTACCGTCACGCCCTCGCTGAAGCCCTTGGTCTTCAAGGCGATCTGGCCCTGGTCGTGATACAGGGTGACGACCATGTCGAACTCGCCCTTGAACGCCCGGTCGAAGATCGTGTCGGCGGGGAACGGCCCTCCGGCGTCGACACCCTGGGCCTGCGCCGCGGCGATCGCGGGGGCGATCACGTCGATCTCCTCCCGCCCGCACTTGCCGTTTTCGCCCGCATGGGGGTTGAGCGCGGTCACCGCGAGGCGCGGCGCGGCATAGCCCGCGCGCTTCATCGTCACGTCGCCGAAGAGGATGGTCTCGAGGATGCGCTCCTTGGTGAGCATCGCGCTCACGTCCTTGAGCGGCACGTGGCTGGTCACCCGGGTGGTCCAGAGGTTCCGGAGGATGTTGATTTCGCAGTGGTAGCTGGTGACGTTCATCACCGCGGCGAACATCTCCGCCTCGCTCTCGTAGGTGAACCCGCCCATGAAGAGCGCCTGTTTGTGGATCGGCGCGTAGAGAAAGCCGTCGATATCGCCCGCGAGCGCAAGGTTGATCGCCTTGAGGAACGCCTGGCCGACGGCGAGGCCGCATTCGGCGCTCGGCACGCCGAGGGAAAAGCTCTCGGGGTCGAGGTTCTTCATGTCGATGAACGGGATCGCGCCGGTCCACCGCGCCGTGGCGGGGGAGTCGACGATCTCGATCGGCACCTGCACTCCGGTGTAGCCCTGCGCCGCCGCGAAGACCCGCGAATCGCCGATGATGATCGGGCGACAGGACTCGGTCAGCTTACCCGAGGCCGCGATCTTGGCGATGATTTCCGGCCCGCAGCCGGAGGCGTCGCCCAGGTGAATCCCGATTATCGGCTTGGTTTCACTGGTCTTTTCCATAACTTTACCTCGATCGCGATGGTTTGGTGAACAGCGTCGAAACTGGTAAACTGACGTGGTATGACAACCAGATATGCAGATACATTGACATTCGGATAGGTTTTGTCAACATGGAAGTGTGGGTGGGACATAAGCCCTTCGGGCGCGCGCGGCGGGACGTCCGGCCCGCCGCTTGCGGACTCCGATCCCGATGCACGTGCGCAGATCGGGCTTGCGAAGCGGCCCGACGTTCCGGATACAGTTCTTCGGTGAGGAGAAACCGCCTGTGAACAAGACCACGTCGATCATCCAGAGGACCAAGATCCACGAACAGCTCGTCGAGTTGCTCATGGACGACATCATGTGCGGGCGCTACAGCATCGGCGAGCAGCTCCCGGCCGAGCGCGAACTCATGGAAACCTACGGGGTCGGCCGCCCGGCGGTGCGCGAGGCGATCGCCAAGCTCGCGCTGATGGGAATCGTCGACGTGCAGGCCGGGGTGCGCGCCCGGGTACGCACCCCCACCCTCACCCGCCTGCTCGACGAGATGAGCGCGTTCATCAAGATGTTCCTGCTCACCCCGGACGGAAACAGCCAGCTCCAGGAAGCGCGGATCATGCTCGAGGTCGGCCTGGTGCGCCGCGCCGCGCGCGCGCGGACGGAGGCCCAGCTCGCCGAACTC
>LUYR01000180.1 GCA_001603335.1 Rhodospirillales bacterium Alpha_05
CCGGCGGCGCAAATCCGGAGCGACTCGGCGGCCCGGATGCGCCGCCGCCGCGCCGCTCTGGCGGAGTCCCGATCCTTCGGCCCCATTCGCGGTCCACTGCGAATTCCTCCCGCCGCAATCTCGCCCCTTTGTCCTCGCGCGCCTAGCCTTGACGCCGCGCAAGCAACCGGCAATAGTCTTGCGCCGCGCAGGGTTTGCGCGGTTCATTTATTGCCGCTCACGGGAAGCCCCATTATGGAACTTTCGCATACGTTCGTCGCTCCGCGTCCGCTCGCCGGCCAGGACGCGAAGACCCTGGCGCTGGCCTCGCTCGGCGGCGCGCTGGAATTTTACGACTTCGTGATTTTCGTGTTTTTCACCGCCGCGCTCGGCCACCTGTTCTTCCCCCCGGATATGCCGGAATGGCTCGGCCAGTTGCAGACCTTCGGCATTTTCGCCGCAGGCTACCTGTTCCGTCCCCTGGGCGGCATCGTCATGGCCCACTTCGGCGACAAGTTCGGCCGCAAGCGGATGTTCACCCTGTCGGTCGCGCTGATGGCAGTGCCGACCCTGATGATCGGCCTGCTGCCCACCTACGAGACCCTCGCCTACGGCGCGCCGCTGCTGCTGCTCCTGATGCGCATCATGCAAGGCATCGCGATCGGCGGTGAAGTCCCGGGCGCGTGGGTGTTCGTCTCCGAGCACGTGCCGTTCAAGCGCATCGGGCTCGCCTGCTCGCTGCTCACCACCGGCCTCTCGGCGGGCATCCTCCTGGGCTCGGTGGTCGCCACCACGATCAACAAGAGCTTCACCCCGGCGGAAATCCTCGACTACGCCTGGCGCTTCCCGTTCATCTTGGGCGGCATCTTCGGCTGCGCCGTGGTCTACCTCCGCCAGTGGCTCCAGGAAACCCCGGTGTTCGAGGAAATCAGCCACCTCAAGCAGACCTCCAAGATGCCGCTCAAGGATCTCGTCGCGGGCAACCGCACCGACATCGTGGTCTCGGTGATGGTCTCCTGGCTGATCACCGCCTGCGTCGTCGTCGTCATGCTGATGACCCCGACCCTGCTGTCGCGCATCTACCACTTGCCGATGGCGCTCACCATCCAGGCCAACACCGCCGCCACCATCGGGCTGTGCATCGGCGTGCTGGCGATGGGCATGCTCTCCGACCGCTTCGGCCCGGCCAAGGTCGCGGGCGTCGGCGTGCCGCTCCTGATCGCCTCGCTCTATGGCCTCTACATCGGCGTCGGCGTCCACCCGGAATGGCTCCTGCCGCTCTACGCGATCACCGGGCTCTGCACCGGCATCGTCTCGATCGTCCCGATCGTGATGATCCGCTCGTTCCCCGCCCCGGTCCGCTTCACCGGCATCTCGGTCTGCTACAACCTCACCTACGCCGTCGCCGGCGGCCTCACCCCGGTGGTGATCCCGCTCCTCAGCCAGGTCACGCCGCTCGCGGCCGCCCACTACGTCGCGCTCGCCACCACCTGCGGCATGATCGCCACCTTCGTCCACGCCAAGCGCACCAAAAACCGCTTCTAAAGCCCGGACGCGCCAAGCAAACAAAAACCCCCGCCGGAAACGGCGGGGGTTTTTCATTTGGGGAAGGCCAGGGCTCCGCCCTGGACCCGCAAAGGGCCTTGGGCCCTTTGATCCCATAAGTTTGTTTTTGCACGAAGCGCGATACAGCCATCACGCGGCGTGACGGTTGAATGCGCTGACGCGCGAAAAACCAAACTTAAGGGAGGTGCGGACGGATTGGAGCCGGTCGTTGAAAACGACGAAAGCGCCCAGTGGGCGCTTTCGAAGAGGAAATGGCCGGAAGGCTTCGAGATCCTCCGCGTCCTTGTTTTTACAGCACCTTGCCCTTGAGCGCGTTGGTGCGCAGGCGGAGGCGCAGCGCGTTGAGCTTGATGAAGCCTTCCGCGTCGTGCTGGTCGTAGACCGCGTCTTCCTCGAAGGTGACGGTAGCGGTGTCGTAGAGGCTGTTGGGGGATTCGCGACCCATGGTGATCACGTTGCCCTTATACAGCTTCAGGCGCACCACGCCGTTGACCGCCTTCTGGGTGGCGTCGATGGCGGCCTGGAGCATTTCGCGCTCCGGGGCGAACCAGTAGCCGGTGTAGACGAGGTTGGCGTAGCGCGGCATCAGCTCGTCCTTGAGGTGCATCGATTCGCGATCGAGGGTGATCGATTCGATATCGCGATGCGCCTTCAAGAGGATGGTGCCGCCGGGGGTTTCGTAGATGCCGCGCGACTTCATGCCGACATAGCGGTTCTCGACCAGGTCGAGGCGCCCGATGCCGTGCTTGCCGCCGAGTTCGTTGAGCTTGGCGAGCAGGTTGGCGGGCGAAAGGCGCAGACCGTTCACCGAGACCGCGTCGCCCTTCTCGAAGGCGATTTCGATCATTTCCGGCTTGTCCGGCGCATTCTCCGGGCTCACCGAGCGGCGGAACATGTCCTCGTCGGGCGGCAGCGCCGGGTCTTCGAGCGCCTTGCCTTCGTAGGAGATGTGCAGGAGGTTGGCGTCCATCGAGTAGGGCGCTTCGCCGTGCTTGTCCTTCGGAATCGGAATCTGGTGCATCTGCGCGTACTCGATGAGCTTGGTGCGCGAGTGCAGATCCCATTCGCGCCAGGGCGCGATGACCTTGATGTCGGGCTTGAGGGCATAGTAGCCGAGCTCGAAGCGGACCTGGTCGTTACCCTTGCCGGTCGCGCCGTGCGAGACCGCGTCGGCACCGGTTTCGATCGCGATTTCGATCTGGCGCTTGGCGATCAGCGGGCGGGCGATCGAGGTGCCGAGCAGGTACTGGCCCTCGTAGAGCGCGTTGGCGCGGAACATCGGGAAGACGTAGTCGCGGACGAATTCCTCGCGCAGATCGTCGACGTAGATCTGCTTGATGCCCATCATTTCGGCTTTTCGTCGTGCCGGCTCAAGCTCCTCGCCCTGGCCGATGTCCGCGGTGAAGGTCACCACTTCGCACTGGTACACATCTTGAAGCCACTTGAGGATGATCGAGGTATCCAGGCCACCGGAGTAGGCCAGAACGACCTTCTTGACGCCGTTCGTCATATGCACATGCCTTTCCCTTTAGACAGGAAGCACCGCCGTCCCGAGGGGCATTCCCCGGAGCGCGCGGCAAGCCGAAAAGATCGGCAGTATATGACGCCTCGCCGATGCGACAAGGCGAAACCGTGGAAGCCTTACGAATTTTCCGGGAGGGCGTGGGCGTCGTCGTCGATTCCGGCGGCGAGGCGGGCGCGCATGCGGGACAACCGCTGCTTTTCGCTCGCCGAGCGGAGCTGGCCGCAGGCGGCGAGGATGTCGCGGCCGCGCGGCACGCGGATCGGCGCGGCGTAGCCCGCGTCGGTGAGCACCTGCGCGAACGCCTGGCAGGACTTGACCGCGGGCGTTTCGTAGGGCGAGCCCGGCCAGGGGTTGAACGGGATCAGGTTGAACTTCACGCCGATGCCCGAGGCGTCGAACAGGCGCACCAGTTCGCGCGCGTCGTCCAGGCTGTCGTTGACGTCCTTCAACAGGATGTACTCGATGGTGATGTACTGCCGCTGGCCCGCGATCTCCTGGTACTCCTTCATCGCGGCCATCAGGTCCTTGATCGGGTACTTGCGGTTGATCGGCATGATCGATTCGCGCACGTCGTCGGTCGGCGCGTGGAACGACACCGCGAGCTTGATCCCGAGGTCTTCGGCGCAGCGCCGCATGTTGGGAATGTAGCCCGAGGTTGAGATGGTGATCCGGCGCTTCGACATCGCGATGCCTTCCGGATCCATCAGGATCCGCATCGCCTTGACCACCGCGTCGTAGTTCAACAGCGGCTCGCCCATGCCCATGAGGACGACGTTGGAGAGGTGGCGGGTTTCGTCGGTCGGAGTCGGCCACTCGCCGTAGGAGTCGCGCGCCGCCATGAACTGGCCGACGATCTCGGCGGCCGAGAGGTTGCGCACCAGCGCCTGGGTGCCGGTGTGGCAGAATCGGCAGGTCATGGTGCAGCCGACCTGGGTGGAGATGCACACCGCGCCGCGATCGTCCTCGGGAATGTGAACGGTTTCCACCTGGTTGCCGTCGGGCATGCGGAACAGCCATTTGCGGGTTCCGTCGGCGGAATTCTGCTCGGTGACGATGCCGGGGCGGCCGACGCTGCACCGCGCCGCGAGCACCTCGCGGAACGCCTTGGAGAGCGTCGTCATCTTGGCGAAGTCGGTCTCGCCCTGGTGGTAGATCCAGTGCCAGAGCTGCTTGGTGCGGAAGGGCTTTTCGCCCAATTCGACGAGCACGGCGGTGAGCTCGTCACGGCTCAAGCCGACGAGTTCGATCTTCGCCTCGGCCGGAGCGGCGGGCGCGGTCTGTTGAATTTCGTTCATTGCCTCCTAATACGCGCAACCGGCGATGAAAAAAACCGCAAAATTTTTGGGCTACTGGACATTTTTCAGAAAGCAGCAATTTATTTTGGTGTTCGATCGCGTTAGGGTTTGTCGTTGCGTTTCAGGCCGATCGCATCGGGCGAAGTTTTGCCCCCGGCTCGCGAAGGTCCCCCGAGACAGAGGATCAAAAGGAATTCGTCATGCGCAAATCAATGGCTGTCGTGTCGTGTGCAGGAATGGCGGGGCTTCTCTCCGCTTGTAGTGGCGCATGGGACGTTGAAGGCTTGCAATCCAGCAAGGTCAGCGGATCGGCTTTCGATCAGGCTCTGCGTGACGAATACGTCCGCCTTGCCACCTACGAACGCGTCCAGGACGACTGGCGCGACACCGCGGCCTACGTGTCGCGCGGCAAGCTCGCCGCCATGGGCACGCCGCCCGAGCCGGAAGCGATCGCCGACCGCGACCTGCCGGACGACAAGGTCGCCGAGCTCACCGCCGCCCGCGCGACGTTGATGCGCTACATGACTCCGGCTTACAAGTCGTCGCAGCCGAAGAACCTGGCGCTCGCCCAGGGCGGCTACGAATGCTGGATGGAACAGCAGGAAGAGAACTGGCAGCTCGACGACATCGCCGCCTGCAAGCAGCAGTTCGAAGCCGCGATCAAGGCGATGGAACCCGCCAAGGCCGCGCCCGTCGCCGCGATGCCGGGGCAGAGCTACGTCGTCTACTTCAACTTCAACTCCGCCAAGCTCGAAGGCGACGCCCTCCAGGTGATCCGCGAGGCCGCCCAGACCTTCAAGTCGGCAAAGGCGGCGCGCGCCGACCTCGCCGGCCATGCGGACCGCTCCGGCGCCTCGGCGTTCAACGACCGTCTCTCGTCGCTCCGCGCCGAGGCCGTCGGCGAAGCGCTGATGAAGCAGGGCATCCCGGAAGCCGCGATCACGATCAGCGCCTTCGGCGAATCCGACCTCGCGGTCTCGACGCCGGACGGGGCCAAGGAACCGCGCAACCGTCGCGTCACGATCAAGATCGTCAAATAATCCGACCCGCATCGGGCGGAAAAAACGGGCGGCCCTCGCGGGTCGCCCGTTTTTTTTGCGGCGCGCGATCAGTACTGGATCTGGAACGCCTTGAACCAGAGCAGCGCGAGGCCGACCATGAGGTTGAGGATCACCAGCGCGAAGGCGCGACGCGGCGAGATTTCGAGGCCGTGGCGGGCGATGAACCACTCGTAGACGCCGAACGCGAGGGTGGTGACGAAGCCGACCAGCGCCAGCTCCGGCGCAGGCGGCAGCGCCCCCGAGGTCATCGAAAGCTGATACGGCAACATGATCAGCATCTGCGCCAGGGCGAACCAGTTGTAGGCCGCGACGTAGCGGCAATAGAACTGCATCCGCCCAAGGCGCCGCGCCACGCCGACCATCACGTTCGGCCAAATCAGCCACTCGATCACGTAATAGCAGATCATCAACGGCATCAGCGCGCTCAAGGACGGGCGCGGCGTCATCGTCGCGAGATTGGCCTGGAGCACCAGCGCATAGATCGGGAACCCGACCGCGCCCGCGATGAACGAGCGCGCCACGCCTTGCGGCGTGTTGTCGAATCGGCTGAAGGCATCGGCGCGGAAGCAGATCACGCCCCACACCGCCCGCAGCCCGGAGATCACCTCGGCCACGACGTTCATGATTCGAAGTACCGTTCGAGGACGCGCAGGTAGACCTGAGCGAGGCTTTCGATATCGGCGACCGCCACGCCCTCGTCGACCTGATGCATGGTCTTGCCCGGCAGGCCGTATTCCACCACCGCGCAGTAATCCTTGATGAAGCGGGCGTCCGAGGTGCCGCCGGTGGTGCTCAGCAACGGCACCTTGCCGGTCACGTCGGTGACCGCCGCCGCGATCAGCGCGCTCCACGCCCCTGGCGGATTGAGGAACGGCTGCGCGCCGCGCTCGAATCGCACGTCGGCGTTCGGCGCATGGCGCGCGACCACCGCCGCGATCCAGCGTTCCAGGCTTTCGGAGGTCTGGTGGGTGGAGAAGCGGATGTTGAGCGACGCCTTGGCGACGCCGGGGATCACGTTGGTCGCCGGATTGCCGACGTCGACGGTGGTGATCATCAGGCTCGACGGCGGGAAGTGCGCGTCGCCCTTGTCGAGCTTCTTCGCCAGGAGTTCGTCGAGGATCGGCACGAGGCGGTGCACCGGGTTGTCGGCGCCGTCGGGATAGGCGACATGGCCCTGGACGCCCTGCACCGCGATGTGCGCGGTGAGCGAGCCGCGCCGCCCGATCTTGAGCATCTCGCCGGAGAACTCGCGGCAGGTCGGCTCGCCGAGCAGGCAAACCTGCGGCAGGTCGCCCCTGGCCTTCAGGTGCTCCATCACCTTCTTGGTACCGTTGATCGCCGGACCTTCCTCGTCGCCGGTGAGGATCAGCGAGATCCGCCCGTCGAAGGCATCGCCCCGGGCTTCGAGGAACGCAGCCGCCGCCGCGACGAACGCGGCGACGCCCGACTTCATGTCCGCCGAACCCCGGCCATAGAGCACGCCGTCGCGGATCGCCGCGTCGAACGGCGCGGAGGTCCAGCCCTCGCCCGGCGGCACCACGTCGAGGTGGCCGGCGAAGGCGAGGTGCTTATCGCCGCTACCGATGCTGGCCGCGAGGTTGTCGACGTCGGGCGTGCCCTCGGCGGAGAAGCGCAGGTGCTCGCAGGCGAAGCCGAGCGGCTCGAGGACCGACGCGATCAGGTCCATCACCGGCCGCGCATCGGGGGTCACCGAGGGGCAGCGCACCAGCGCCTGGCAGAGTTCAACCGGGTTCAGCATCTCAGTCCCTGAGCAATTCGTTGATCGAGGTCTTGGCGCGGGTGCCGGGGTCGACGGTCTTGACGATCACCGCGCAGGCGACCGACGGGCCCATCGAGCCGTCGGGGAGGGGCTTGCCCGGCAGCGCGCCCGGCACCACCACCGAATAGGCGGGCACGCGGCCGCGGAAGATCTCGCCGGTCTGGCGGTCGACAACCTTGGTCGACGCGCCGAGGAACACCCCCATCGACACCACCGCGCCTTCCTCGACGATGAAGCCCTCGGCGACTTCCGAGCGCGCGCCGATGAAGCAGTTGTCCTCGATCACCACCGGTCCGGCCTGGAGCGGCTCGAGCACGCCGCCGATGCCGACGCCGCCCGAGAGGTGGACGTTCTTGCCGATCTGGGCGCAGGAGCCAACGGTGGTCCAGGTGTCGACCATGGTGCCCGCGCCGACGTGGGCGCCGAGGTTGACGAACGACGGCATCAGCACCGCACCCGGAGCGATGTAGGCGGAGCGGCGCACCACGCAGCCCGGCACGGCGCGGAACCCGGCGGCGCGGAAGCGCGCGTCGTCCCAGCCCTCGAACTTCGACGGCACCTTGTCGAACCAGTTGGAATTGACGCCGGGCGCGCCCGCGATCGTCGCCATGTCGTTGAGGCGGAAGGACAGCAGAACCGCCTTCTTGAGCCATTGGTTGACGATCCATTTGCCGTCGGCTTTTTCGGCGACGCGGACCTCGCCACGGTCGAGAAGCTCGAGCGCCGCATCCACCGCATCGCGGACCTCGCCGCCGGTCGCGGGCGTGATCGTCTCGCGGGTTTCCCAGGCGGCCTCGACGGCGGCGGACAGCGCGGCAGTGCTCATGTTCGGAATCCTTTGGAATTTCGGCGCGAAAGGTATTGAGAACTTAGACCAGAGGCGGTCCCTGTCAACCGTTCCCGCACGCCGCGCCGACCGCTTCGAGCCAGGCGTTGAGGTCGTCGATCACCGCGGTGCAGACCGTCGGGTCGTGGCGGTCCGCGCCCGAGGTGGTGCGGGCGTTCTTGAGCCACACCGTGCGCATGCCGCGCTCGGCGGCGGGAAGCAGGTTCTTCAGGCTATCCTCGACGAACACCGCGCGCGCCGGCTCGATCCCTTCGCGCGCGATCAGGGTGTCGTAGGAGACCGGGTGCGGCTTGGGCCAGAAGTCGCCGTCGCGGATGTCGAAGATCGCCGAGAACTGGTCGGAAATCCCAAGGCGTTCCAGCACCTTCTCGGCGTGGCTGGTGGTGCCGTTGGTGTAGACGATCCGCCGCCCGGGCAGCAGCGCCAACCCGGCTTTCAACTGCGGGTCGGGGGCGAGCACCGAATAGTCGATGTCGTGCACCGACGCGAGATAGACCTCGGGGTCGACGCCGTGCTCCGCCATCAGGCCGCGCAGCGAGGTGCCGAAGCGGTGGTAGTAGTCCTTCTGCACCACGTAGGCCTGATCGGGGGGCAGGCCGAGAATCCTGCCGATGGTTTCGGTGATGCGGTGATCGATCTGGTCGAACAGGTGGGAGGTGGGCGGATAGAGGGTATTGTCGAGGTCGAAAATCCATTCCCGCACGTTTTGCGCGAAGTCGGCCGGACTTCCAGCAGCAGGAAAGCGTGTAACGACGGCATCGGGGCTTGGGCTCACGGTCGATCCCTGATATGGCTTGACGAATAATTCGGCGGTCCCACAATACGAGGAAATCCGGGGGACCGACACCAGGAATCACCAACCATGCGCCGGGCGGTCACCCCAGCCCGGCAGTTCGAGGAGAGGCCCTTGCCTCAGGAACCCGACTCCGACCGCGGCGCTGGCCTGGCCAGCATCGAAGCCGTGCGGCTGGCGCGCACCTGCCTTGCGGGTGAGGATGTCTGCGTCCTGATGATCGGCTCGGACAACCGCTGTCTGTATGCGTCTCCCCTCGCCGCGCCGCTCGTCGCCGCGCTCGCCGACCTCGACGCCCCGCCGCTCTCCGCCGAAATGAC
>LUYR01000181.1 GCA_001603335.1 Rhodospirillales bacterium Alpha_05
CACAGCGTCCGGCACCCGCAGCAGCCGCGCCTCGGGCAGACCACGGCCCAGCAGCCGCGCCTCCTCAAGCGATCCGGCAAGAGTCCCGACCCGGGCGTTGGGGGCGGCCACCAGCGCGGCGTAAGAGTCGAAGCGCCGAGCCCCTTCCCGCACCGCGAGCCCGGCGGACACTCGCACCGTCGGCGTGGAAAACGCCACGATCTTCTCGCGCTGCGGCGTGATGAACACGCCCGCGGCGACGACGTCGAAGCGCCCCCCGGAAACCTCGGTCAACAGTGCGTCGAAACTGGTCTGGATCCATTCGATGTCGGCGATCCCCATCCGTTGCACCACCAGCCGCGCGAGTTCGGGCGACTCTCCGGTGACGTGGCCGTCTGCCGCAACCATGGCGTAAGGCGCCTCCACCGCATACCCGATGCGGATCGTCCCTGACGACCGGATGCGCGCCCATGCATCGCCGGTCGACGCCCACCACCATCCCAGCCCCGCGAGCGCGAGAACACCCACACCCGCCAAAATTCCGGCTCTCGATCTGGCGATGCGCCATCCCATCATGCGAACCCTTCGGTCGGGTCTTCTTTGGTTACCCGCCATCAAATGAGCGGGAGAGCAGATGATTCAAGACAAGTCTGCCGCACTCTATACCCCTTGCGCAACCATGGGTTTTGAGTTGCCGAACTTCCCTCAGGCGAGTGCCAGCCGACGGCAGATCGCCAACGCCGATCCCAGCAGGTTCTCTGCCGCCTCCGGGGTGCGGAAGGCCGAGTGGGCCGACAACGTAACGTTGTCGTGCGTCGCCAGCGGATGATCGCCGGGAAGCGGCTCGATGGTGAAAACATCGAGCCCGGCATGCGCGATCTTGCCCGAGTCCAATGCCGCGACCAGTGCCGCCTCGTCCAGAAGCGCACCCCGCGCGGTGTTCACCAGGATCGCGCCGTCACGCATGTGCGCGATGCGTGCGGCCGAAAGAAACCCCCGCGTCTCGTCGCACAGCAGCAGGTGCAGCGACAGCACGTGGCTCTCGCCAAGCAGCGTGTCGAGATCGACGAAACGCACGCCGGGATGCACCTTCGGCGTGCGGTTCCAGGCGATCACCTCCATCCCCAACCCCACCCCGGCGATCCGCGCCACCTCCGCCGCGATCCCGCCGAAGCCGAGAAGCCCCAAGGTCTTGCCCTTCAGCTCCACGCCGTCGGTGCGCAGCCATTGCCCCGCCCGCACGCCGCGGTCCATCCGCGCGAACCCCTTCGCCGCCGCCATCATCAAGCCCACCGCGCACTCCGCCACCGCGGTGTCGCCGTAGCCCTTGATGATGTCGACGCTGATCCCGTGCGCCGCCAAATCCTCGATGTCCATGTAGCTCCGCGCCCCGGTGCCGAGAAACACCACATGCCGCAACCCCACGCACCGCATCGCGATCTCGGTCGGCAAATAGGTGTGGTCGACAAGGATCGTGTGCGCCCGCGCCGCGCTCACCAGCGCCGGCAAATCCTCCGGCTTCACCGCCGGCTCGCGGTTCACCACCAACGGCGGATCCCCCGGCCCATGCAGCCGCGTCGCAACCTGCGCCAGCGCCTCGGTGGCATCGATGAATATCACGCACATGTCGGTGTCTCCTGGAACACAAGGTCAGGGCTCTGCCCTGAACCCGCTGGGGCCTTAGGCCCCAGACCCCGTAACTGGTTTTTGCGCGAAGCGCGATAAATCCGTCACGCCGCGTGAAGGCCGATAGCCGCTTCGCGGCGAAAAACTTAAGGGATCAAAGGGCCCTCGGCCCTTTGCGGGTCCGGGCGGAGCCCGGACTTCCCCTTCAGAACTGCTTGACGTCGATCCCGAGGGTTTGGATGCGGTAGGCGATCTGGCGCGGAGTCATATTGAGGAGGCGCGCGGCCTTCGCCTGGACCCAACCGGCGCGTTCGAGGGCGGCGATCACCCGTTCGCGTTCCGAGAGGTCGGGGTCGTCGAGGGCGGGCGACGGGACGTCGGGCAGGCTGCGGCCGAAGGGCTGGGGCGGGCTCGGCGGTTCGAAGCCGGGGCTCGCGATCATCCGGTCCTGCAAGCCTGCGAGGATCACCGCGCGTTCGTCAATGGTGCCGGTTTCCGACATGATCGCGGCGCGTTCGAGGCTGTTCTCGAGTTCGCGGACGTTTCCGGGCCAGCGGTGGCGGAGCAGCAGGCGGATCGCGTCGTCGTCGATCGAGAGGTCGCGGCGCTGCGCGCGGGAGATTTTCTCGACCATGAAGCGGGCGAGGTCGGGAATGTCTTCGGCGCGCTCGCGGAGCGGCGGCGTGCGGATCGGCATGACGTTGAGGCGGTAGTAGAGGTCCTCGCGAAAGCTGCCTTCGGCCACCGCGCCTTCGAGGTCGCGGTTGGTGGCGGCGATGACGCGGACGTCGACCTTCAAGGTCTCCGCGCCGCCGACCCGCTCGAACTCGCCCTCCTGAAGGACGCGCAGCAGCTTGGACTGGAACAGGCCGGAGATTTCGCCGATTTCGTCGAGGAACAGGGTGCCGCCGTCGGCGAGTTCGAAGCGGCCCTTGCGCTGCGCCTGGGCGCCGGTGAACGCGCCCTTCTCGTGGCCGAACATCTCGGATTCGAGGAGGTTCTCGGGCAGGGCGGCGCAGTTGAGCTTGATGAACGGCGCGGAGGCGCGTGGCGAGTTGTAGTGGATCGCGTTGGCGATGAGTTCCTTGCCGGTGCCGCTTTCGCCGCGGATCAGCACCGTGGTGTTCCATTTCGACACCAGGCGCACCTGCTCGAACACCTGGCGCATCACCGGGGTGTGGCCGACGATGGTGTCGAAGCCGTGCTGGCCGCGCACCCGCCGCCTAAGGGTGTCGCGCTCGTCCTTGATCTCCTGCTTTTCCTCTTGGATGCGGCGGTTGAGGCGGACCGTCTGGGAGATCACGTTGGCGATCATTTCCATGAACCGCGAGCGCTCGCCCAAGAGCGCGCGTTCGGGCGGCGGCTGGGCGGCGAGCACGCCCACCACCTCGTCGCCCTCGCCGCGAATCGGCGCGCCGATGAACGGCAGCTCGGGGTCGAACACCTTGAGGCGATGCAGGAAACCCGGCTCGTCGGCGATCCGCGGCAGCAGCACGGTTTCGCCCGAGGCGACGATCGCGCCGACCATCCCTTCGCCCGGCTTGTAGCGCACCGGGCCCGGGAGGCCGCCGATGTCGCGATGCGCGGCGCGCACCGAAAGTTCGTCGCCGCTGTCGTCTTTCAGCGCGATGAAGCCGTGGGCGTATCCGCCCTGGTCGTGCAGCAGGTCGAGGACCTCGGCGAAGGTTTCCGGCGGATTGAGCGAACGGCTCAGAACCCGGCTCACCGCGAACAGGATTTCCAGTTCGGTCTCGATCAGCGCGCCCCGGTCGGGCGCGGCGCCGCGCGGCGATCGGTCGATCGGCATCAGACTCCATCCCCCCGGGTGATCATCGATTCGTCTTCCGCCGGCAGCCCGACGACGATGCGGCAGCCCCCCTCGGGCCGCATGCCGACGTCCATGGTGCCGCCGTGTTCGGTGAGGATGTTCTGCGCGATCGCGAGGCCCATGCCGGGGCGTCCGCGCCAGCGCTTCCAGGCGGAGAAGAACGGCTCGAAGATCCGCGCGCGGATCGCCGGAGACACCCCGGGGCCGGAATCGCTGACCACGATCTCGACGCCGCCGCCCGCCGCCCGTCGGGTTTCGATCACCACCGCGCGTTCGCTGGTGCCGGGTTCGGAGACCGCGTCGACGGCGTTGTCGATCAGCACCTTGACCAGGGTGCGGAGCTGCCCGGCGCGCCCACTGATCGCGGGGAGCACCGCGGTCGGCAGCCAGGAGAGCGCGACCCCCTCGGAGAGCAGGCGATCGACCATGAAGTCCATCACCTCGCGCACGAGTTCGTTGATGTTGAGCGGCAGCACCGGCTCGTGGATCGTCTGCGGCACCGAATCGCGCAGGTGCGCCAGGGTTTCCGCGCCCGCCTTCTGCACGTCGGCGAGGGCGTCGCCGAGGGCCGGGTTGACGCCGCCCGCGCGTTCCATCATCGCCGCCGCCGCGCCGAGCATGTTCAACGGGCCCTGGAGCTGGTAGACCGCGCCCTGGAGCACCTCGCGCATCCCCTGCGCCTGCTGGATTTCGGCGGTGAGCGCGCGGATCGCCGAGGTCTTCGCCTGCTGGAAGGCGCGCATCCGCGCGGTCACGTCGAGGCAGACGAGGAGCAGGGCGCGGCCCGGTCCGGGTTCGTAGTAGCTGTCGATATCGGGACGGGCGACGTCGATCCAGAGGCCGGAGCAGGAAAACCAGCGCGGCCCGAGGCGGCGGCCGACCTCGATCTTGACCTCGACGCTGTCGAACTCGCGGCGCTCGATCAGCGCCTGCCCGGCCTCGCCGTCGCAGACCGCGTTCAAGAACGCCCAGGCGGGTTCGGCGCCGCCCATGTCGGCCATCAGCACCTTGTAGGCGTGGTTGTCGATCAGCACCTTGCCGTGTTCGTTCAACAGCGCCATCACCACCGGCGCGACGTCGATGATGTTCTCGATCAGCGCCTTCTGCGTTGCGAGGGAGCGCTCGAGGCCGATCTCGGCGGAGGCGTCGCGCTGGATGCCGAGGAAGTAGCCGGGCTTGCCGTCGCCATCCTTGACCGGGACCACCTTCAAGTCGGCGAGATAAGGGGTGCCGTCCTTGCGGCGGTTGAGCAGGCGGCCCTGCCAGGTCTTCCCCGCGCCGATGGTCCGCCACATGTCGTCGTAGACCCGCGGCGGGGTCTTTTTGTTGGAGAGCAGGCTGTGGTTACAGCCGATCAGCTCGGCGGCGGCATAGCCGGTAATCTGCTCGAACGCCGGGTTAACGTAGACGATGGTGCCGGCCGAATCCGCCACCGAAATCCCCGAGACCAGCGCCTCGACGGTATCGAAGAACAGCCCGTGGGGTAGGTCTGGATGCGGACGATTCGCATCCTGCCCGAATTCCGCGGTCTTCGCGGGGGTCCCCGCGGCAAACCCCGCTCCGGTCGGGATTCCATCGTTTATTCCGAAGGTTATAGCCTTGTCGCGACGCATGGGGGCTCCTCGGCGGTTGCCGCGGCACACTCGCAAGATGTATGCCCAAGCCGCGAAACACGCCGATTTCGGCGAGTTTAGCCTTGGATTCCTGAGGGGTTTTGTGACATCTTCTCGGCCTCGTGTCGCCGCGGTGTCGGGTATGCGACATTGGAAAAACGGAATAGTCTGCTCGGATTCCATGCGGCTCTGCCGCTTTCCCGTGCATTCCCCCGGTTTCCCTAGCTTTGGTACGGCACGTGCAGAGGGCGTGGGGTTCAGGCTTCGATCGGTGAAGCGGGGGTAGGCAAGATGACCGAGTATCTCATACTCATCCTCGGCACGGTGTTGGTGAACAACGTCGTGCTGGTCAAGTTTCTCGGCTTGTGCCCCTTCATGGGGGTTTCGAACAAGGTCGACACCGCGCTCGGCATGGGCATGGCGACCACCTTCGTGCTGACCCTCGCCACCGCCGCCGGTTGGATTCTCGAACACGCGTTGCTGGTGCCGCTCGACATCGCCTACCTGCGAATCCTCACCTTTATCCTGGTGATCGCCGCGGTGGTGCAGTTCACCGAGCTGGTGATCCGCAAGATTTCGCCGAGCCTCTACCAGGTGCTCGGCATCTTCCTGCCGCTGATCACCACCAACTGCGCGGTCCTCGGCGTCGCGCTGCTCAACATCCAGCAAGACCACACCTTCGTCGAGAGCGCGCTCTACGGCTTCGGCTCCGCCGCCGGGTTCACCCTGGTGATGGTGCTGTTCGCGGGGCTGCGCGAGCGCCTTGCGCTTTCCCAGGTGCCCTACGCCTTCGGCGGCGCGCCGGTGAGCTTTATCACCGCGGGGCTGCTGTCGATGGCGTTCATGGGCTTCGCCGGTCTGGTTTCGCAGTAGGGAGGTCGAAATGCTTGAAGCGATCGTCGGACTGACGGCACTGGGCGGCGGCCTCGGGGTGTTCCTCGGGATCGCGGCGAAGCGCCTGCACGTCGACTCCAACCCGCTCGAAGGCGACATCGAGGAGATCCTGCCCGGCCAGAACTGCGGCCAGTGCGGCTATCCCGGCTGTGCCGCCGCCGCCGCCGCAATCGCCAAGGGCGAAGCGCCGGTGACCATCTGTCCGCCCGGCGGCCGCGCCGTCGCCCAGGCGCTGGCGGCCAAGCTCTGCCTCAGCGTCGACCTCTCCGCCATCGCCGATGCCGGTCCGCAGGTCGCGCACGTCGACGAAGAGGTCTGCATCGGCTGCACCAAGTGCTCGCGCAAGTGCCCCACCGACGCGATCGTCGGCGCGGCGAAGCAGGTTCACACCGTGGTGTCGGACGCCTGCACCGGCTGCGGCGCGTGCGTCGAGACCTGTCCGGCGGAGGGCATCGAACTCCGCGCGGTGCCGGTGACGCTGCAATCCTGGTATTGGCCCAAGCCCGGCGAGGCCCCGCCCGCCTCCGGCGACGGAGTGTTGACCCAATGAAGCTGTTCCGCATCCGGGGCGGCGTGCATCCGCCCGAACGCAAGGACGCGACCAAGGACAAGGCCGTGGTCGCGGTGCCGGTGAGCGGCAAGCTCTACCTGCCGCTGCAGCAGCATATCGGCGCACCCGCCCGCCCGGTGGTGAAGGCGGGCGACTATGTGCTCAAGGGCCAGGTGATCGCCGAGGCGGCAGGGCCGGTCTCCGCCCCGATCCACGCCTCGACCTCGGGCACGGTGGAGGCGGTCGGCCTCTACCCGGTGCCGCATCCGTCGGGGCTCAAGGGAATGGCGATCGCGCTCGTCCCCGACGGCCTGGACGCATGGGCCGAGCCGATGCCGCCGCTCTCGCTCGACGCCGCACCGGAGGAGATCGCCAAGCGCGTCGGCCAGGCAGGCATCGTCGGCCTCGGCGGCGCGACCTTCCCCTCGGCGGTGAAGCTCAACCTGCGCGAACGCTACAGCCTCGACACCCTGGTGATGAACGCCGCCGAGTGCGAGCCCTTCCTCACCTGCGACGACCGCCTGATGCGCGAATTCACCGAGGAACTGCTGCTCGGCGTGGCGCTGATGGGCAGGGCGCTCGGCGTCACCCGCACCCTGGTGGCGGTCGAGGCGAACAAGCCCGAGGCCACCGCCGCGATGACCGCCGCCGCCCAGGCCTACCCCGAAATTTCCGTGGTGACGGTTCCGACCCGCTATCCGATGGGCTCGGAGAAACACCTCGTCCACACTCTCACCGGACGCGAAACCCCGGCCCGCGCGCTCACCGCCGACATCGGCGTGGTGGTGCACAACATCGCCACCGCCTACGCGGTCCACGACGCGGTGATCCTCGGCCGACCGCTGGTGTCGCGCATCCTCACCGTCTCGGGCGGCGCGGTGGCGCAGCCGATGAACCTGAAGGTCGCCCTCGGCACCCCGATCGCCGACCTGATCGCGTTCTGCGGCGGCTTGACGGAAGAACCGCAGGAACTGCTTTCCGGCGGGCCGATGATGGGCCAGCCGCTGCGCTCCACCGAAATCCCGACGGTGAAGGGGATGAACGGCGTGCTCGCGCTGATCCCCGCCGACACCCGGCGCGGTCCGGCGCACGCCTGCCTGCGCTGCGGTACCTGCGTTTCCGCCTGCCCGTGCGGCCTGCTGCCGTTCGAGATCGCGGCGCACATCCGCAACGGCAACTTCGAGGCGGCGGTCGACGCCGGGCTGATGGACTGCATCGGCTGCGGCTCCTGCGCCTTCGCCTGCCCGTCGCGGATTCCGCTGGTGCAGACCTTCCACCACGCCAAGGGCCACCTCGCGGCGCAGCAACGCGCGCAAAGCCGCAACGAGGAGGCGAAGCGCCTGGTGCAGCAGAAGGCGGCGCGCCAGGAAAAGCTCGCCGCCGAGCGCAAGGCCGCCGCCGAAGCCAAAAAAGCCGCCGCCGCCAAGGCGCGCGCCGCAGCCGAAGCCGCGAAAGGAACCGAATGATGTCGGAAGCACGGCCCTTCGTCGCCGGTCCCTTCGCCCACGCCGGACGTTCGACGCCGATGATCATGGCCTGGGTGATGATCGCGCTGACCCCCGCCACGGTGTTCGGCCTCGGCCTCTACGGCTGGCCCGCGATCTTCCTGTTCGCGGTGACGCTGGCGAGCGCGGTGCTGG
>LUYR01000182.1 GCA_001603335.1 Rhodospirillales bacterium Alpha_05
ACCGGCACCGACACCGCGGCGACCACCTCGCCGACGGCGCGCCAGTCGGCGACCCCGGAATACATTTGATCCCGAGTGCGTCCGTGCACGGTGATGGCGCGCGCCCCCGCCGCTTGCATCGCCGCCGCGAACTCCGGGGCGTTGCGGGAGTCCACATCCCAGCCGAGGCGCATCTTCACCGAAACCGATAGATCGGTCGCTCCGGCCACCGCTTCCACGAGTCGGGCCGCGGTTTCGGGATCCTGCATCAGGATCGCGCCGCCGCCGGCCTTGGCGATTTTCTTCGCCGGGCACCCCATGTTGATGTCGAGCGCTGTCGCGCCCGCGTCCGCCGCGATGCCCGCGGCCTCGGCCATCATCGCGGGGTCGCCGCCGACGAGTTGGACGATCAGCGGCGCCTCGGCGGCGAAATCCAGGCTACGCTGGTTCGACTTGCCGCCATGGGCGAGCAGCGAACTCGCGAACATCTCGGTGACCACGGCGGGCGCACCAAAGCGCCGCGCGAGACGCCGGAACGGCGCGTCGGTCACGCCTGACATCGGCGCAAGAACAACGGGTGGGTCGAAATTCAACGAGTCACGGGGCAACGACATGCTTCCAAGCGCGAGAAAACCGGGGTATCTCACCCAATACCTGCCTTAAATACAAGCAAATTCGGCGTGAAGTGAACAAAATATTGGCCGTGCCTAGAGGCTAGTCATATGCTCCCCGAACGGCTGCCCGGGTCTAGTGCATCTGTATGCCATTTGTTCAGGATTCCGTGGCACCTGCGGCAAAACCGCGATACCGTGGTGCCGTCAAAATTCAAGTATGTCTTCGGGGGGACGGAATGAAACGGTGCGTGGCTTTGGTTGTCGCGGCGGGGCGTGGTCAGCGTTTCGGCGGCGATATTCCCAAACAATACAAAGTCCTCGGCGATGCAGCGATGCTCCGGCATACGCTCGGACGACTCTCCGCGCATCCCGACATCGACGAAGTGCGGGCGGTGATCCACCCGAACGACGTCTCCCAGTATGAATCCGCTGCCAAGGGCCTCGGCCTCGCCGCGCCGATCTTCGGCGGTCAGGAGCGCCAGGATTCCGTGCGCCTCGGCCTCGAAGCCCTGGCCTCCGACCCGCCGGATCTGGTGCTGATCCACGACGGCGCGCGTCCGTTCGTCGGCGCGGGGGTGATCGACCGGGTGCTCGACGCCCTTGAGCACTCCGACGCCGCGATCCCCGCCCTCACCGTCCCCGACACCCTCAAGCAGGTCGGCGAAGACGGCCACAGCGCGAGCGTCGACCGCAGCAAGATCTGGCGCGCCCAAACGCCGCAGGGCTTCCGCTTCTCTGCGATTCTCCAGGCGCACCGCGAAGCCGCCGGTCAGCTCCTCACCGACGATTCGAGCGTCGCAGAGTTCGGCGGCCTCACCGTCGCGATGGTCGATGGCGACGAACGCAACTTCAAGATCACCACCCGCGCCGACTTCCAGCACGCCAGCAGCTTGCTCCACGGCGCGCTCGAAACCCGCGTCGGCCATGGCGTCGACGTCCACAAACTCGGCGAGGGGAATTCCGTAACCCTTTGCGGTGTCTTGATTCCGCACGACCAGGGCCTGGAAGGACACTCGGATGCCGACGTTGCGCTGCACGCGCTGACCGACGCCCTGCTCGGCACCATCTCGGCGGGCGACATCGGCCGCCACTTCCCGCCCACCGACGACAAATGGCGCGGCGCGGCCTCGGTACTGTTCGTCAACCGTGCGGTCGCGCTGCTGCGTGCGCGCGGCGCGCGGATCGTCAACGCCGACATTACCATCCTCGGCGAAGCGCCCCGTATCGGCCCGCACCGGCGGATGATGACCACCCGCGTCGCCTCGATCCTGGGCATCGACAATGGCCGCGTCGGAATCAAGGCGACCACCACCGAGCAGCTCGGCTTCATCGGCCGTCGCGAAGGCCTCGCGGCCCACGCAGTGGTCGCGGTGCAGTGTCCGGCGGGCCTGCCCTGAGCCTCACCCGGCGGCGGTTTCCGCCGCCAGCCATGCGAGATACTCGGGCGCGCCGTCGACCAGCGGCAACGCCACGACGCATGGGCAATCGTAGCTGTGCTCGGCCTTGATCGCCGCCGCGAGCGCGTCGAACAACGCCCTGCGGGTCTTGAGGACGAGCGCGCACTCCGCCTCGTCCTGGACCGCGCCGTCCCACCAGTAGAACGAGCGGATCTCACCCAGGATGTTGGCGCACCCGGCGAGCCGCGCGCCGACCGCATGGCGCGCAAGATGCTCGGCCTCCGCGCGATCCCTGGCGGTGACGTAGACCAAACAGAAGTCGTCCTCGTGCATCGGCGTCGCCTCCAATCGATTGCGCGGAAGGCGCATGGACAAGCGCCCGTTCCCCCGTTTACCATGCTTGCCACGAGCCCGCCAACCGCGCGCCGCGCGAGGAAGATTCGACGATGACTACAGAGACCGACGCCGCCGAAACCCCACGCCCGACCGCCGCGCAACGCAAATGGCTCACCCGCGGCCTCACCCAGCCCGGCGGCAAGTTGCCGCTGTTCGACGAGACCGGACGGCGCGTCAGCCGCCGCATGGTCGAGGCCTGCGTCGCGCATGGCTGGGCCGAGCCCTGGTTCGCCAATCCGTTGATGCCTGCCTGGCAGGTCTGCCGCCTCACCCAGGCCGGGCGCGCGCTGAACGCCGCGCCCCGGCAGCCGGACCCGGCGGAAAACCCCGCCGAACCCCAACTGCTTCTGTAGTATCAGCCGCGCGAGATCCGCACGACAAAGCCCGCCCGCGTAACGATTGCGTCACGCGCGGACGGGATATTTGCGACTTTGGGGAAAAGTGGTCGGAGCGGCGGGATTCGAACCCACGACCCCCAGCACCCCATGCTGGTGCGCTACCAAACTGCGCCACGCTCCGACACTCGCGAACCGTCTGAAATTGCCGCCGGTTCGATCAAGGAGGCGCACTATAGACCGCCATCCCGCGCCGCGCAAGCGGCCAATGCGGACTTTCGCCTCACTCCGGAGACGTCACCGGATTACCCGAGAGGTTCGCCGCAACCACCTGATCCAGCTGATTTTTCAATCGACCCAGGCGACCGATCGCCGCAGCCACGGCGGTCGACTGGCGCTGCGTGAGGAGGCTCGCGCCGGACTCCTGGCCCGGAACGTCGAACGGCAGGTCGGGTTCGTGCACCACGGTCGCCCGCGGTTTCGGCGGTTCAGCCGCCGCGCCGCCCGCAACCAGGCCTTCGACGCCGTTCTCCGCAAGCAGTTTGCGCACGCCCTTGATGGTGAAGCCATCGCCATAGAGGCGGTCACGGATCGCGCGCAGCAGCGCCACGTCCTCGGGGCGGTAATACCGGCGACCGCCGCCGCGCTTGAGCGGCTGGATCACCGGGAACCGGGTTTCCCAAAATCTCAGGACGTGCTGTTGAACGTCGAGTTCCGCCGCGACTTCGCTGATCGTGCGAAACGCCGCCTCGGACTTGTGCCCGCGAGGGGCAGCACTCTCCCTGCCCTCGCCTTCCGGGTCCGTGGTCATTCTTAGCTCCAACCGGAAGAAGGTGTTACGCGCCTTCGTTGATGCGCGCCTTCAAGAGCTGCGATGGGCGGAACACCAAGACCTTACGCGGAAGGATCGGAACCTCCTCGCCGGTCTTGGGATTGCGGCCGATGCGCTCGCCCTTGCTGCGAACCGAGAAACTGCCGAAGGAGGAAATCTTGACCACGTCGCCTTCGGACAACGCGGTGGAGATCTCGTCCAGAACCATTTCCAAGAGATCGGCGGATTCGTTTCGCGACAATCCGACTTCCTGGTAGACCGCTTCGCTCAGGTGCGCGCGGGTAACCGTTTGCTCACTCATCCGAAGCCTCCCATTCCAGCCATCCGGAAACCATAGCAACCGCGAAAAAATGCGGCAATATCAAAATAGTGGCGCGACCCCGGAATTCCAAAGGGGGAGCGATAAAAAAACCGGCCCGCGACGGGCCGGTTGTCGAATTCGGGAGCTTGCCGCGAACGGCTTGCAACGCCTCGGGTTTTACATCCGCACCAGGGCCGAGCCCCAGGCAAACCCGCCGCCCATCGCTTCGATCAGCACGAGGTGGCCCGGCTTGATCCGGCCGTCGCGCACCGCGGTGTGCAGCGCCAGCGGGATCGACGCGGCGGAGGTGTTGGCGTGCTTGTCGAGGGTGACCACGACGTTGGCCTCGCTCATCCCCACCTTCTTCGCGGTCATCGCGAGAATCCGGCGATTGGCCTGGTGCGGCACCATCCAGTCGAGGTCGGAGCTGGAGAGCCCGTTGGCGGAGAGAGCTTCGTCGACCACGCTGGCGAGCTTGGTCACCGCGTGGCGGAAGACTTCCTTGCCTTCCATGTGGACGTGACCCACGGTCTGGGTGCTCGAAGGCCCGCCGTCGACATAGAGAAGGTCGCGATGGCGACCATCCGCATGGAGGTGGGTCGAGAGAATCCCGACGTCGGTGTTCTTGCCTTCGCTCTCCGCGGCCTTCAGCACCACGGCGCCGGCGCCGTCACCGAATAGCACGCAGGTATCGCGGTCGGTCCAGTCGAGGAGGCGCGAGAAGGTCTCAGCGCCGATCACCAGCGCGGTCTTGACGTCGCCGGAACGAATGAACTTGTCGGCGGTCGCGAGCGCATAGAGGAAGCCCGAGCATACCGCCTGGACGTCGAACGCAAAGCCCTGGCGAACGCCGAGATTCGCCTGCACCTTGACCGCGGTAGCGGGGAAGGTGTCGTCGGGCGTGGTGGTGCCGATCACGATCAGGTCGATGTCGGCGGCGGTCACGCCCGCGTCCTCCATCGCCTCGCGCGCCGCGGCGGTGGCGAGGTCGGAGGTGAGTTCGCCTTCCGCGGCGATATGGCGCTGGCGGATGCCGCTGCGCTCGACGATCCACTCGTCCGAGGTATCAACGATCTTGGCAAGGTCGTCGTTGGTGACGATGCGCTGGGGCAAATAGGCCCCCACGCCCGCCAGTCGCGAACGGATGATGCTCATATGGCGTGTACCTCGGAAGAAACGGATTGCGCGTGGAGCTTGTTGAGTTCGGTATTGATCCGCTCGTTGAATCCGTGCCGGACCATGTCGACCGCCACCCCAATGGCGTTGGCAAAGCCCAAACCGTCGGTGCCGCCGTGACTTTTCACGACAATGCCATTGAGGCCGAGGAACATTGCGCCGTTGTAGCGGCGGGGATCGGTGCGGTGCCGCACGCGATTCATCGCGGGCCGCGCGAGGAGATAGCCGATCTGGGCCAGGAACGAGCTCTTGAACGCTTCCTTGAGGAAGCGGCTCATCACCTTCGCGGTGCCTTCCATGGTCTTCAGCGCGACGTTGCCGGTGAAGCCATCGGTGACCACCACGTCGACGGTGCCGATGCCGATGTCGTCGCCTTCGACGAATCCGGCAAAGTTCACCACGCCCACGGTCTCGCGCAGGATCGTCGCGGCTTCCTTGACCTCGTTACGGCCCTTCTGCTCCTCCTCGCCGATGTTGAGGAGGCCCACGGTCGGGTTTTCGAGGTCGAGCAGGCTGCGGGCGAACAGCGTCCCCATCAGCGCGAATTCGACGAGGTTGTTGGCGTTGCACTCGGTATTGGCACCGAGGTCCAAGACCACGCTCTCGCCGCGCTGGGTCGGCATCAAGGCGGCGATCGCCGGCCGGTCGATCCCAGGCAGGGTCCGGAGCGCGATCTTCGCCATCGCCATCAACGCGCCGGTATTACCGGCGGACACCACACCATCGGCGCGATGATCCTTCACCGCCCGGATCGCCTGGGCCATGCTCGAATTCCGCCCGGTGCGCAAAGCAACAGACGGCTTGTCGTTGTTGGTCACGACATCCGGGGCATGGCAAAGCGTGACGATGTCGCGAAGCGTCTTGTAACGCTTCTCGAGCAACGGCGTCAGAACCGCTTCGTCGCCGAACAGCAGATAGCGCACGTCGGGGTGGCGTTTGCGTGCCAGGGCGATGCCGTCCAGAACGATGTCCGGTGCGTCATCACCGCCCATTCCATCCAGCGAGAGCGTGATGGATTTAGCCACTGACACTGCCCCCCTCGACAAGACGCACGACCGCTTACGCGGCCTGCGTCACGACTTCACGACCATCGTACTGGCCGCACGAGGCGCAGACGTGGTGCGGGCGCTTCAGCTCGCCGCAGCTCGGGCATTCAACGTAGCTCGAAGCCGGAAGGGCGTGATGCGAACGACGCATGTTGCGCTTCGACTTGGAGGTCTTTTTCTTTGGAACGGCCATAGTCTCTCTCTCTTTTCGTTCTTAAATGGTTCCATAGAAGGCCGGATTAATTAGACGAAATCCGGCCGCAGAGCAAGCGTTATACGCAGATTCCGCGGATCACGTTTCATTACCGTCCGTGTCCGCCTTTCCACCCCCCTGCAAAACCCGCAGAGCGGCAAACGGGTTTGGGCGTTCGGGCTCGCCCGCCGGGGTTTCCGGCGCATCGAAAACCGCGTCGGCGCGACGCGGATACGGATCGAGCGCGAGCGCCAGGCACTCCGAAACCACCGCGCCGACATCGAACTGGCCCTGCACGATCGGATCCGGAACCGGCGCATCGTCGAGGAGATCCTCCTCGGTGATTTCTTTTTCGGCCTCGGCTTCGATCAGGCGTTCGTCGAGGAACAGGAGTTCGAGCGGTTCGTCGATGGCCTCGGGCACCGGCTCGAGGGTCACGACGCACGCCTGCACCACCTTCGCCGTCAGGCGACCGCGCGCCTCGACAC
>LUYR01000183.1 GCA_001603335.1 Rhodospirillales bacterium Alpha_05
GGGCGACGCGCTCGCCAAGGGTGGCGTGCCGATGGACTGGCGGCCGCTCGACGCGGTGATCGCCAATCCGCCCTATTTCCTCGAAGGCAACCGCGCTGCTGACCCCGGCCGCGCCGCCGCGCACCACCAGGAGCCGGACGCGCTCGGCCTCTGGGTTGCGGTGGCGGCGAAGGTGCTGAAGCCGCGCGGCGAACTCGCGATCGTGCATCAGGCGGAACGGCTCGACGACGTGCTCGCGGCGATGACCCCGAGCTTCGGAGCGATCGAGGTGATTCCGCTGTGGCCGAAGCCGGGGCGGATGGCGAAGCGGGTGCTGGTGCGCGGCGAAAAGGGGCGCAAGACCCGCCTCGCGCTGCTCCCCGGCCTGGTGCTGCACCGCGAGGATGGCGAGTTCACCGCCCGCGCGCGGCGGATATTGTTCGATGCGATGGGCCTCGATGCGGCCCTCGCGACGGAGGAGGACGGATGCTGAGTTTTGCCAAGATCGCGCTGATCGCGGTGGTGGTGCTGGCGGTGCTGGCGTTTCTGCGCGGCCAGCGCGTGCAACGCGACCGCGCCGCTGCACGGCGCAAGCCCGCGCCGCCGCAATCGCAGACCGAAACTTTGGAACGCTGCCCGGTGTGCGGCGTGTTCCGCGCCCCTGGCGACAGCTTCGCCTGCGCCCGGGAGGACTGCCCGACTCGCCATAAGCCATAAAATCGCCGCTCGCGATCTCCGGCGCACCGCTTCACCTTGACCGACCTATGGCGCGTCGGTAGGTTTCCTGCACATTCCGCTCCAGCCAGGCCATGGTACCGTGAACACAGATTCCGCAGGGCGCGCGCCGTCTTTCCAGGATTTGATCCTGACGCTTCATCGCTTTTGGGCCGATCAGGGCTGCCTGATCCTCCAGCCGTACGACATGGAGGTGGGCGCGGGTACGTTCCATCCCGCCACCACGCTCCGCGCCCTCGGGCCCGATCCGTGGCGCGCCGCCTACGTTCAGCCCTCGCGCCGCCCCACCGACGGCCGCTATGGCGAGAACCCCAACCGCCTGCAGCACTATTATCAGTATCAGGTGTTGATGAAGCCCTCGCCGAGCGGCGTGCAGGAGCTTTACCTCAACAGCCTGCGGGCGCTCGGCATCAACCCCGACGAACACGACATCCGCTTCGTCGAGGACGACTGGGAATCGCCGACCCTCGGCGCCTGGGGCCTGGGCTGGGAAGTCTGGTGCGACGGCATGGAAGTCACCCAGTTCACCTACTTCCAGCAGGTCGGCGGCTTCGAATGCTCGCCGGTGCCGGTGGAGCTGACCTACGGGCTTGAGCGCCTCGCGATGTACGTGCAGGGCGTCGAGAACGTCTACGACCTCGACTTCAACGGTCGCGGCGTCAGCTATCGCGAAGTCTTCCACACCGCCGAGGTCGAATACTCGCGCCACAACTTCGAACTCGCCAACACCGAGATGCTGCTCGCCCACTTCCGCGATGCGGAAAAGGAATGCGCGGCGCTGATCGAGGGCGGCGTGGCGCTGCCGGCCTACGACTACTGCCTCAAGGCCTCGCACCTGTTCAACCTGCTGGACGCGCGCGGCGTGATCAGCGTGACCGAGCGGGCGTCCTACATCGGGCGCGTCCGCGCTCTCGCCAAGGCCTGCTGCGAGGCGTTCCTGCGCACCCGCGGCCATTTGCCGACGTTGACCGCCGGGGAGGTTCGCTAACATGTCCGGCCAATTCTTGCTTGAACTCCTCTCGGAAGAAATCCCCGCCCGCATGCAGGCGCGCGCTGCCGAGGACCTCGCCCGCCTGGTGAGCGAAGCCCTTGCCGCGCAGGGCCTCACCCCCGGCCAGACCCAGAGCTTCGCCACGCCGCGCCGCCTCGTGCTGGTGCTCGATGGCTTGCCGCTTGCCCAGCCCGACGTTTCGGAAGAGCGCCGTGGCCCCAAGGTCGGCGCGCCGCAGCAGGCCCTCGACGGCTTCCTCAAGGCCAACGGCGTGACCCTCGCCGACCTCGCGGAGCGCGACACGCCGAAGGGCAAGTTCTACTTCCTCGACATCGCGAAGAAGGGCCGCGCCACCGCGACCGTGCTCGCCGAGGTGCTGGCCGACGTGCTGCCGCGTTTCCCCTGGCCGAAGTCGATGCGCTGGGGCGACCGCCCGGAGCGCTGGGTGCGCCCGCTCGAGAGCATCCTCTGCCTGTTCGCGGGCGAGGTGGTGCCGTTCGAATTCGCCGGTCAGGCCTCGGGCAACACCTCGAAGGGCCACCGCTTCCTCGGCCCGGATCGCTTCGCCGTTGCCAACTTCGACGACTACGTCGTCAAGCTGCGCGCGGAGAAGGTGATCCTCGACCCCGCCGAACGCCGCGACAGCATCGCCAAGCAAGCCGATGCGCTGGCGAAGTCGAAGGGCTTCGCGGTGCTGCCCGACGCCGGGCTGCTCGCCGAGGTCGCCGGGTTGGTGGAGTGGCCGACGGTACTGCTCGGTACCATCGACGACGCCTTCATGACCGTGCCGCGCGAGGTGCTCTCCACCTCGATGCGCACCCACCAGAAGTACTTCTCCCTCACCGACGCCTCCGGCGCGCTCGCGCCGCACTTCCTCGTCGTCTCCAACATGCAGCCCGCCGACGGCGGCAAGCGCATCGTCGCGGGCAACGAGCGGGTGCTGCGCGCCCGTCTGTCGGACGCCCGGTTCTTCTGGGATACCGACCGCGAGGCACGCCTCGAATCCCGCGTCGGCGCGCTGAAAGACCGAATCTTCCACGCCCAGCTCGGCTCGATGGAAGCCAAGGTCGACCGCATCGCCGCCCTCGCCAAGGACATCGCCACCGCGATCGGCGCCGACGCCGCCCAGGCGAGCCGCGCCGCGCGTCTGGCGAAGGCCGACCTTTCCACCGCGATGGTCGGCGAGTTCCCCGAGCTCCAGGGCGTGATGGGCCGCTACTACGCGCTCAACGACGGCGAAGCTCCGGCGGTCGCCGAGGCGATCGCCCAGCACTACGCGCCGCAGGGTCCGGGCGACGCCTGCCCGACCGCAGCCGTGTCGGTGGCGGTTGCGCTGGCGGACAAGATCGACAGCCTCGTCGGCTTCTTCGCCATCGACGAAAAGCCGACCGGCTCGCGCGACCCCTACGCGCTGCGCCGCGCCGCCCTCGGCATCATCCGCCTGGTTCTCGAAAACCGCCTGCGGGTGAACCTCAAGCCCCTGTTCCTTGCCGCGCACGGCCTCTATGCCGCCGCGCTGCCCCAGCTCCGCGACGGCGAAACCGTCGCCGACGAGCTGATCGACTTCCTCGCCGACCGACTCAAGGTGCATTTGCGCGAAGAGGGCGTCGGCCACGACGTGATCTCGGCGGTGTTCGCGCGGGATAAGGACGACGACATCGTGCGCTTCCGCGCCCGCGTCGCCGCCCTCGATGCCTTCCTCAAGGCGGAAGACGGTCGCAACTTGCTGATCGCCTATCGCCGCGCCGCCAACATCGTGCGGATCGAGGAAAAGAAGGACGGCGTGCGCTTCGACGCGCAGCCGGTCCAGGCCGACCTCGCCATGGACGAGGAAACCGCGTTGTTCCGGGCGCTCGACGTGGCGATCCCGGACAGCACCGCAGCGCTCGGGAAGGAAGACTTCGGCGCGGCGATGGCGGCGCTCGCGGGGCTGCGCGCGCCGGTCGACGCCTTCTTCGACAAGGTGACGGTCAACGCCGACGATCCGAAGCAACGCGCCAACCGGCTGCGGCTGCTCTCGCGCATCGGCGCGGCGATGGAGAACGTAGCGGACTTCTCGCGCCTGGAGGGATGAGGCGCGAGACCGGTTCTGTTCGTTAAAGAGGGGACGATGCGGCGCTTCCCCCTCGCGGGGAAGCCGTATCCAAAAAGACAAATCAGGCAGGCTTAATCACAGGCACCGGAAAAATCCGGGCTTGGGCAACACGGATGAGGAACACGACCATGACGAAGTGGGTGTACACCTTCGGGGATGGGAAGGCCGAGGGTAGCGCCGAGATGCGCAACCTTCTGGGAGGCAAGGGGGCGAACCTCGCGGAAATGAGCCGCATCGGCGTGCCGGTGCCGCCCGGTTTCACGATCTCGACAGAGGTCTGCACCTACTATTATTCCAACGGCAACACCTATCCCGAAGGCCTCGACGCCACGGTGAAGGCGGCGTTGGCGGGTGTGGAAACCGCTCTCGGCATGGGCTTCGGCGACGCCGAAAACCCGCTGCTGGTCTCGGTCCGCTCGGGCTCGCGCGCCTCGATGCCGGGAATGATGGACACCGTCCTCAACCTCGGCCTCAACGATGCCACCGTGATCGGCCTCGCCAAGCGCTCGAATGACGAACGCTTCGCCTACGACAGCTACCGCCGCTTCATCCAGATGTATTCCGACGTCGTGCTGGGGGTGGAAAGCTACCTGTTCGAGGACGTGCTGGACGACGCCAAGCGCGACGCCAACGTCGAACACGACACCCAGCTCACCGCCGCCCACTGGCGCGCCGTGGTCGACCGCTACAAGAAGATCGTCGCCGAGGAACTCGGCAAGCCGTTCCCGCAGGACGTCAACGACCAGCTCTGGGGCGCGATCGGCGCGGTGTTCGGCAGCTGGATGAACCAGCGCGCGATCACCTACCGCCGCCTCCACTCGATCCCGGAAAGCTGGGGCACCGCCGTGACCGTGCAGTCGATGGTGTTCGGCAACATGGGCGACGATTGCGCCACCGGCGTCGCCTTCAGCCGCGATCCCTCCACCGGCGACAACGCCTTCTACGGCGAATACCTCGTCAACGCCCAGGGCGAGGACGTGGTCGCGGGCATCCGCACGCCGCAGCACCTCACCCTCAAGGGTAAGGAAAAGCACGGCTCCCACCTCCCCGCGATGGAAGAGGTGATGCCCAAGCTGTTCGACGACCTCTGCGCGATCCGCAAGATCCTCGAAGCCCACTACAAGGACATGCAGGACATGGAATTCACCATCCAGAGCGGCAAGCTCTGGATGCTCCAGACCCGCAACGGCAAGCGCTCCATCAACGCCTCGGTCAAGATCGCCGTCGACATGGTCGCCGAGGGCGTGCTGACCAAGGAGGAAGCCATCCTCCGCATCGAGCCGCAGCAGCTCGATCAGCTCCTCCACCCGACGCTCGACCCGAAGGCGCCGCGCAAGATCCTCGCCAAGGGCCTGCCCGCCTCGCCGGGCGCGGCCTCGGGCCGCGTCGTCTTCACCGCCGAGGAGGCCGAGGACTGGGCCAAGCGCGGCGAGAAGGTGATCCTCACCCGCGCCGAAACCAGCCCCGAGGACATCGGCGGCATGCATGTGTCGGAAGGCGTGCTCACCACTCGTGGCGGCATGACCTCCCACGCCGCCGTGGTCGCGCGCGGCATGGGCACCCCCTGCGTCGCCGGCGCGGGCGAAATCCGCATCGACGCCAAGGCCAAGACCCTCAAGGTCCGCGACGTGATCGTCAACGAGGGCGACGTGCTCACCCTCGACGGTTCCACCGGCGAGGTGATCCTGGGCGAAGTGCCGACGATCCAGCCGGAGATGACCGGCGACTTCGCCACGCTGATGGGCTGGGTCGACGAAATCCGCACGATGAAGGTGCGCACCAACGCCGAAACCCCGCTCGACGCCGAAACCGCGCGCAACTTCGGCGCGGAAGGCATCGGCCTCTGCCGCACCGAGCACATGTTCTTCGACCCGGCGCGGATTATCTCGATGCGCGAAATGATCCTGGCGCGCAACGAGGTCGGCCGCCGCGCCGCCCTCGCCAAGCTGCTGCCCTACCAGCGCCAGGACTTCGTCGACCTGTTCACGATCATGAAGGGTCTGCCGGTGACGGTGCGCCTGCTCGACCCGCCGCTGCACGAGTTCCTCCCCAATACCGAGGCGGAACAGGAAGAGGTCGCCAAGGCCTCGGGCATCGACGTCGCAACCGTGCGCGCCACCGTCCACCAGCTCCACGAGAGCAACCCGATGCTCGGCCATCGCGGCTGCCGCCTCGGTGTCACCTATCCGGAAATCTACGAGATGCAGGCCCGGGCCATCCTCGAAGCCGCGGTCGAAGTCTCGAAGACCACCGGCGAGGCGGTGGTGCCCGAAATCATGATCCCGCTGGTGATGGGCAAGGCCGAACTCGACATGATGAAGGCGGTGATCGACACCGTCGCCAAGGACGTGTTCGCCAAGGCGGGCGCGACCCTGGATTACAAGGTCGGCACGATGATCGAACTGCCGCGCGCCGCGCTCCGCGCCGGTGCGATCGCCGAAACCGCCGAGTTCTTCTCCTTCGGCACCAACGACCTGACCCAGACCACCATGGGCATGTCGCGCGACGACGCGGGCGCGTTCCTCGAAGTCTACCGCCAGAAGGGCGTCGTCGACTCAGACCCGTTCGCCACCCTCGACCAGGAAGGCGTCGGCGAACTGATCAAACTCGCCGCCGAACGCGGCCGCGCCACCCGCCCGGATATCAAACTCGGCATCTGCGGCGAACACGGCGGCGATCCGGCCTCGGTCGGCTTCTGCCAAACCGTCGGCCTCGACTACGTCTCCTGCTCGCCCTACCGCGTCCCGATCGCCCGCCTCGCGGCGGCGCAGGCCGCGGCCAAGGCGAAGGCGTAAGACTAAGGAAGTCCAGGGGCGCTGCCCCTGGACCCCGCACAGGGGCTAGCCCCTGTGTACCCGTTTGTTTTTCGCCGCGTAGCGGCAGCCAAACATCACGCGGCGTGATGGCTTTATCGCGCTTCGCGCAAAAACCAGGAAACTTATGGGGTCGAGGGGACCGAGTCCCCTCGCGGGTTCGGGCAAAGCCCGATCCTTTATATCTTCCGTCTACGCCAGGGGGTGGGCGGCGCGGAGAAATTGCATTACTCTCGCGCTCGGGGATGGAGCGCGTGCATGACTCAAGTTTCGTACATCGTCGCGGTAGACAATCAGCTTTCGTATCTCGATGCGATGTTGGCCAGCTTGCGGGCGCAGGAGGGCGATCATTCGCGCGAATACGTGTTCGTCGACGACGGGTCGGACGACGGGTCTTTCCAGGCATTGATCGAGAAGACGCGGCTGTGGCCGCGCACGATGCTGATCCAGCAGCGGCGGCAGGGGCCGACGGCGGCGGCGTTGGCGGGGGCGCGGGCGGCGACCGG
>LUYR01000184.1 GCA_001603335.1 Rhodospirillales bacterium Alpha_05
CTGTGCGGCGCGGCGGAGGCGGACTCGGCGGGGATCAAGGCGTTCTCCGACGTGACCGAGCGCGGCTGGGCGATCGCCGACGTTTCCGCCCACCTCGCGGTGTGGGCGCGGACCTGGGCGGCGCGGGCGCAGCCGACGAAACCGATTGCCGAGGCGGTGCCGGAAGGGTATATCCCGCAGTGACTGATCGACCCCGCACCGCTGCAGCGCGAGGTAAGCCGTGGACAAGTTTCCCTGGGCGGACGAATACGCCACCGGCAACTGGGTGATCGACACCCAGCACCGCCGACTTCTCGAGCTTGCCGGTCTGCTGACCGACGCGCTCGAAACCGGGCGCAGCGACGAAGTCGCGGAGCAGGCGATGGGTGCGCTCGAAAGCTACGTGCGCTTCCACTTCGCCGAGGAAGAGGCGTTTCTCGCCTCGATCCGCGCGCCGAGCCTCGCCAAGCACCGCCGCGTGCACGCGTCGCTGACCCTCGATGTCGAGGCGATGCGCTTCAACCTCGTGGCGCGCTATCCGGGCGTCGGCGAGCAACTGGCCCGCTGGGTCGAGAACTGCCTCGTGCCGCACATGACGGTCGAGGATGTGGCGGCGATCGCCGCAACCGGCGGCAAGGGTTCCGCGCCGCGCACGACCGAAGACAATCACGTTTGACGTTTGGGAGACGAAGAAGTTGGTGGACAGCCGCAACGGAGGTGGCCACGGCGGTGGCCGGATGCTGCACACGCGGGTCAAGACCGCGCGCGGGCGCAAGAACTCCTCGACGCGCTGGCTCCAGCGTCAGTTGAACGATCCCTACGTCGTCGCCGCGCGGCGGATGGGCTATCGCTCGCGCGCCGCGTTCAAGCTGAAGGAACTCGACGAACGCTTCCACCTGCTCAAAGCCGGGCAGCGGGTCGTCGACCTCGGCTGCGCGCCGGGCGGCTGGACCCAGATCGCGGTGGAGAAGGTCAATCCGGAGAAGACCGGCGGCCAGGTGGTCGGCCTCGACCTCCTGGAAATGGACCCGGTGCACGGTGCGACCAACTTCGTCTGCGACTTCACCGACGACGACGCCCCCGACCGGCTGAAGGCGCTGTTGGGCGGCCCGGTCGACATCGTTCTCTCCGACATGGCGGCCAACACCACCGGCCACCCCGCCACCGACCATCTGCGCATCGTCGCGCTCTTGGAAATGGCCTACGCCTTTGCCTGCGAAGTGCTGAAACCCGGCGGCGCGTTCGTCGCCAAGGTGTTCCAGGGCGGCGCGGAAGCGGAATTCCTGGCGACGATGAAGCGCGACTTCGAGTCCGTCCGCCACGCCAAGCCGCCCGCCAGCCGCAAGGATTCGGCCGAGACCTACGTGATCGCTACCGGCTATCGCGGCCACGCATCGGAGTAGCGCGATTTTTGCATCCGGGCTTGCCTTCCCTCCGCCGCGCAAATGTGTATAGTGCGGCATCGAAATTTCCAAGGAGGCGAAGGTGAACATTCTAGAGGCTCTCACCTTTGACGATGTCCTGCTGGTCCCGGCGGAATCTCACGTTCTCCCGGCGCAGGCGAGCACCAAGACCCGGCTCACCCGAACCATCGAACTCGGCATCCCCCTGATTTCCGCGGCCATGGACACGGTCACGGAAGCGCCGATGGCGATCGCCATGGCGCAGGCGGGCGGCATGGGCGTGATCCACAAGAACATGGATATCGCAGCCCAGGCCGAGGAAGTCCGGCGGGTGAAGAAGTTCGAATCGGGCATGGTCGTCAATCCGGTCACCATCCACCCCGAGCAGACTCTCGCCGACGCGCTCGCGCTGATGGACCACTATCACATCTCCGGCATCCCGGTGGTCGAGAACGGCGGCAAGCTCGTCGGCATCCTCACCAACCGCGACGTCCGCTTCGCCACCGACCCGTCGCAGTCGGTCTCGGCGCTGATGACCAAGGACAACCTGATCACCGTCACCGAGGGCGTCGCCCCGGCGGAAGCCAAGCGCCTGCTGCACCACCACCGCATCGAGAAGCTGCTGGTGGTCGACGACGCCTACCGCTGCATCGGCCTGATCACCGTCAAGGACATGGAAAAGGCGCAGACCTACCCCAACTCGTCGAAGGACGAGCAGGGCCGCCTGCGCTGCGCCGCCGCAACCGGCGTCGGCACCGACGGCATCGAGCGCGCCGCC
>LUYR01000185.1 GCA_001603335.1 Rhodospirillales bacterium Alpha_05
CGGTCCACGGCGAGGCGCGGCGCGCCGGAGCGGTCGATCTCCTGCGCCTCGCGCACCGGCGGCGCGAAGTCCGCGCCGATCATCAGGCGCGCCAGCGACGCCGCAGTTTCCTCGCGCGGGTCGCAGCGTCCGGCGAGTCGGCCACCACGCAACACCGTCGCGGCTTCGCAGAGAACGCGGATTTCGGCGAGCTTGTGGCTGATGTAGAGAATGCTGCGGCCCTCGGCGACGAGGCGGCGCAGCGTCTCGAACAGGGCGTCGGCTTCCTGCGGCGTCAGCACCGAGGTCGGCTCGTCCATAATCAGGAGCTTCGGATCCTGCAGCAGGCAGCGGACGATCTCGACGCGCTGCCGTTCGCCGACCGAGAGATCGGCGATGCGCCGGTCGGGGTCGAGGGCGAGGCCGTAGCGCTGCGACACCTCGGCGATGCGCGCGCCGAGCTCGGGCAGCGGCGACGGGTCGCCGGTGCCGAGCGCGACGTTTTCCGTCACCGTCATCGACTCGAACAGCGAGAAGTGCTGGAACACCATGCCGATGCCGAGCTTGCGCGCCGCTGCCGGGCTGTCGATTCGCACGCGCTCGCCTTCCCACAGGATCTCGCCGACGTCGGCCTGGAGCACGCCGTAGACGATCTTCACCAGGGTGGACTTGCCCGCGCCGTTTTCGCCCAAAAGCGCATGGCATTCGCCCGGCATCACCGTGAGGTCGACGCCGTCGTTGGCGAGGCATCCGGGATACTGCTTGGTGATGCCGCGCAGCGCGAGGCGCGGCACGGGAAGCGGGGCTGCGGTCGGAGCGGTCACGAAAGTCCTTTCAGCGTCCGGTTTGCGGTTGCCGGGCCGCGCCGATCGTCCCAAGATCGGAACTCGTCGCGGCAAGGCCCAGGTATTACACCATGCGTGCTCTGGTTTTCCAGCATATCAATGTCGAACACCCCGGCTCCTTTCGCGAGATGATGGCCGAGGACGGATTAACCTGGGATACGGTCGAGTGGGACGAAGGCGAATTGCCGCCCGATCCCGCCGCTTACGACCTCCTGATGGTGATGGGTGGGCCGATGGACGTCTGGGAAGACGACCGCCTGCCCTGGCTCGCCACCGAGAAGGCCTACATCCGCAATTGGGTGCGCGACCTCGGCAAACCCTACCTCGGCCTCTGCCTCGGCCACCAGCTCCTCGCCGCCGCCCTCGGCGGCAAGGTCGGGCCGATGCCGGAACCCGAGGTCGGCCTCACCGCCGTCACCGCGACGCCGGACGCCGCGAACGACCCGCTGATGCGCCACATCGCCTCGCCGATGGTCTGCCTGCAGTGGCACGGCTCGGAGGTCAAGGAGGTGCCAGCCGATGCGGTGGTGCTCGCCACCAACCGCGCCTGCGCGATCCAGGCGATGCGCGTCGGGGCCCGCGCCTACAGTTTCCAGTACCACGTCGAGGTCACCCCGGACACCGTGCCCGAGTGGAGCTGCGTGCCCGCCTACGCCCAATCGCTCGAAGCCGTGCTCGGACCCGACGGCGCGACCGAATTCGCCGCCGCCACCGAGGCGGCGCTGCCCGAGCTGGTCAACGGCGCGCGCACCTTCTGGCGCGCCTTCACCGCCGCCGTCGCCCTGCGCTGAGCAAAAAAAGCGGCGGCTCCTGGTGAAGGAAGCCGCCGTTGAAGTTTGGCTGAAGCTTTCAGGCCCGACGGCCGAACTGTTGTCGAACCCAAACGCTCCGCCGTCTAGAAGACAGGGGAAACCCCGTCGCGGTCGCCCGCGCCGGGAACCACTTGGCAAAAGGCACACGATGCGCAGCGCACGCCAAACGCGCCGCGCAACTCGCGGGTATACGGGAATCCAATACGGGGATAAGGAACGCGCATCGGGACCGTCCGCAATCGTGACCACACACACCAGCGTCACAAACGGTGTCCCGCGCCATGGGCAACTCCCGACCCACGGACATGACGCATGCGACGGCAGGTCTCCTGACTCGCGGGTCGCTGCCTTCGATCCTCCTTCCCAGGGGTCTCCCCCCAGTGGTTCGTGGATCTCGGCTCGCCGCTTACAGTTGCGGGAACAGCGCCGGATTTTCACCGGCTTCCCTTTTGGACCCCTGATTGGGGACCGCCACATGGGCCCAGTTTAGCCACGCCCCTCGCCGCGCGCAAGCGGCTTTCCCGAATACCCGAGCTTGACGCTCTGCAATTTGCAAAGCAATCCGCGCCAAGGCCGCGCCGGTTCGCAAAATCCGCAGCGTCAAAACCCGTCTTCGGCGCGGGGTGTAAAATATAAACCTATAGATTTCCTGTACTTAACCTGGCCTCCGAGGGCTCCCGGAACGACGGCACGCAGCTTGCGTTGGCATTTGGCATAAAAGCCCGTTCCCACAGGAGGACATTATGTCGAACTTCACCGCCCAGATTGCCGATGTCGCCGCCGCCCTCGATGACGTCGTCGCCGATGCCCGCGCCACCCACGCGCTGCGCACCCGCGTCATCGAGATCAACGCCAACCTCGGCAAGAGTTCCGGGGCGCTCGAAAGCAGCAGCAACCGGATCGCCAACGCCCTCGCCCGGATGGCGGAAAGCGGCACCGAACTGCGCGCCGCCGAAGCGCGACTCGCCTTCCAGGGCGCGCGGTTGAAGCGCTCCACCAAGGCGATCCGCGCCTCCCTCGGCCGCCTCAAGGAAGCCGGCGACGTCCTCGACCAGCGCGCCCGCGAGGCCCGCGCCGTGGCCGAAACCGCCGACCGCACCGCGGACCTGATCACCGCGATCGAATCCGCCTCGGTGCGCGGCGAAAGCTTCGCCCACCTGCTCACTGCGGCGAATGAAATCGTCGAATCTTCGACCTTGCGCCGTCGCACCAGCTGAGCCCGCTCCGCGGGCCAAGAAGACGGGGCGAAACCGCCCCTTGCGAGGAGGAAACAATGACCCTGAGAAGCCGCTTCAACAACCTGCCGATCGCGAAGAAGCTCGCTCTGATCTTGAGCGTCAGCTGCGTCGGCCTGACCGCGACCATCGGCAAGAGCCTGTGGGACTACCGCAATACCCTTCTCGAGGAACGCCGCATCGAGCTCCATGGCATGGTCGACATCGCCCTGTCGTCGATCGACCGCAACGCCCAACTCTGGAAAACCGGCACCCTCACCGAAGACCAGGCCCACACCGAAGCGATGGCCGACCTCGCCGCGCTGCGCTACGGCACCGATGGCTACTTCTGGGTGCAGGACCGCGCCGCCAAGATGCTGATGCACCCGATCAAGCCCGCCCTCAACAACACCGACCTCTCGAACGCCACCGACGCCAACGGCAAGAAGATCTTCGTCGAATTCGGCAAGGCGGTCGACAACCCCTCGGGCACCGGATACGTCGACTACGTCTGGCCGCTGCCGGGGCAGGACAAACCCGCACCCAAGCTCTCCTACGTCGCGGCGTCGAAGCACTGGAACATGATCGTCGGCTCGGGCATCTACATCGACCGGATCAACACCATGGTGCTCGACAAGGCGATCGAGATCGGCGGCTTCGGCCTCGCCGCGCTCGCCGCCGTCGCCGCGCTCACCCTGGCGATCACCCGCGCCGTCGCCAACCCGGTGAAGAACCTCACCCGCACCACCACCGCCCTCGCCGAGGGCCACCTCGACACCACCGTGGCCGGAACCGAGCGCCACGACGAAGTCGGCGCGATGGCCCGCGCCCTCGAAGTCTTCAAGACCAACCTCGTCGCCGCCCAAGCCCGCGAGGCGGAAACCCACGAGGCCCTCGAAGCCGCCCGCCGCCAGACTCTCCACGAACTCGCCGACGCCCTCGAACTCGAAATGCGCGGCATCGTCGACGGAGTCAGCCACTCCGCCCAGGCGCTCCGCAACTCGGCCGACACCGTCTCCCTCGCCGTCGCCGAAACCTCGGAGCAGACCTCGGTGGTCGCCCGCGCGGCCTCCCAGGCGTCGGAAAACGTCCAGGCGGTCGCCGCCGCGTCGGAAGAGCTCTACGCCGCGATCGCCGAAATCGCCCGTCAGGTCGCCCAGTCCTCCCAGGCCTCGCGCAAGGCGGTGCAGCGAGTCGAGGAAACCCGCGAGAAGGTCCAGGGCCTCAATGCCGCCGCCGCCCAGATCGGCGAGGTCGTCACCCTGATCACCGATATCGCCGACCGCACCAACCTCCTCGCGCTCAACGCCACCATCGAAGCGGCGCGCGCCGGAGAAGCCGGCAAGGGCTTCGCCGTGGTCGCCGGAGAGGTGAAGAACCTCGCCAACCAGACCGCCCGCGCCACCGAGCAGATCGGCGCGCAAATCGCCAAGGTGCAGAAGGAAACCCAAAGCGCGGTCGCCGCCATCGGCTCGATCAACCAGGTGATCCAGGACCTCGACGCAATCTCGGCGACGATCTCCGCCTCGATCGAACAACAAGGCGCGGCAACCCAGGAAATCGCCCGCAACGTCCAGGAAGCCTCGAACGGCACCGACGAAGTCACGCGCAGCATCGCAACCGTCGACTCCGTCGCCCAGGGCACCGGCAACTCCGCCCGCGACGTCCTCGCCGCGTCCGAACAAATGTCCCAGCAGGCGGCGCAACTCCGCACCGTGGTCGACGGCTTCGTCGCCAAAATCCGCGCCGCCTGACCGACCCAGTCCTCCTCGTAAACCCCACCAGTTCGGACGGCGGCCCCCAGGCTGCCGTCCGCGTACGTTTGGGGGAAGGGAAAGAGGAAAGATGAAGGTCCGGGCTCTGCCCGGGCCCGCCGGGGTCGCGGACCCCGGACCCCCTAACTTGGTTTTTCGCGCGTCAGCGCAATCAACCGTCACGCCGCGTGATGGATCTATCGCGCTTCGCGCAAAAAACTAAGGGGATCAAAGGGCCCAAGGCCCTTTGCGGGTCCAGGGCAGAGCCCTGGCCTTAAGCGTTCTCCAACAAATTCTCCAAAGCCGCGACGTTGGTGACGGTGACGCGGCTGCGTTGGAGGTCGATCCAGCCGAGTTGGGACCAGGATTGGAGTTGCTTGTTCACGCTTTCGCGGGTGGTCGCCATCATGTGGGCGAGTTCCTGCTGCGAGAGGCGCAGGCCGATCTCGATGCCGCCCGCGACCGGCTGGCCGTAGGTTCCGACGAGGCGCAGCAGGTGTTTGGCGAGGCGGAGTTCGAGGGGGAGGAAGGCGGCGTCCTCGAGCATTTCGGAGGCGTTACGCACCCGCTGGCAGAGCAGGCGGATGATGTGCATGGCGAGCTTGCCCTCGGATTCCACCAGCGGAATGAAGTCGCGACGGTGGATCACCATGAGTTCGCAGGGGGCCATCGCCATCGCGTCGGCGGTGCGGGGGAGTTCGTCGAGGAGCGCGATCTCGCCGAAGAACTGGCCCTCCTTGAACAGGTTGAGGGTGACGTCCTTGCCGTCGGGCGAGGTGGTGTGCACCTTCACCCGGCCGGAGAGCACGCCGAACAGGCGGTCGCCGGGATCGCCCTTCTGGAACAGGGTTTCGCCGCGCGCGAGGCGGCGGGTGACGGCGACGCTGAGAATGCGGTCGAGAATCGCACCGTCCAGTCCGTCGAACAGCGGGCTGTTGCGCAGGAACTCCTGCCGGTTGTCGCCTTTCATCCCCTCGGTCTCCCCGTTCGCCCGCAAAAGGGCTCCCACCCTGGCGGACGGATGGCCGGTTACGCCCCGGCCAGCGCCATGGCATCGATGCGCAGCGTCGGCGCATCCATGCCGTATTTGTATTCCCAGTCGTTCGCCGCGATCATCCGCGCGAACATCTCCTTGAGGTTCCCGGCGATGGTGACCTCGTTGACCGGGCGGGTGAGTTCGCCGTTCTCGATCCAGAAGCCCGCCGCGCCGCGCGAATAGTCGCCGGTGACGCCGTTGACGCCCGAGCCGATCATTTCGGTGACGTAGAGGCCCTGCTTGATGTCGGCCATCAGCGCCTTCGGGGTTTCGCTCCCCGGC
>LUYR01000186.1 GCA_001603335.1 Rhodospirillales bacterium Alpha_05
CCGCGCCCGCCGCCACGCCGATCGCCGAGGCGGAGAGGGTGAGCGCCAAGCCGAACAGCACCGAAACCCGGAAGCCGTAGATCAACCGCGCCAGGACGTCGCGCCCCTGGTCGTCGGTGCCGAGCCAGTTCACCGCGGTCGGCGGCGCGGGCGCGGGGCGGCCGAGGTCGAAGTTGACGGTGCCGTAGGAGAAGCGGATTGGCGGCCAGAGCATCCAGCCGTCGGCTTCGATCTTGTCCGCGACGAACGGGTCGCGGTAGTCGGCCGGGGTGGGGAAGTCGCCGCCGAAGGTGGTCTCGGGATAATCCTTGAATACCGGCGCGTAGAGCGCGCCCTGGTAGCTCACCAGTAGCGGCCGGTCGTTGGCGATGAACTCGGCGAACAGGCTCAGCCCGAACAGCGCGAGGAAGATCCACAGCGACCAGAAGCCGCGCGTGTTGGCGCGGAACGCCGCCAGTCGGCGGCGAGTCATCGGCGTGATCTCGAAGCGGGGCAGGGCCAAGCTCAAACCTCCCGCGCCGCGAAGTCGATGCGCGGATCGACGAAGTGATAGGTGAGGTCGGAGATCAGCCCGAGGATCAACCCGAGCAGGGAAAAGGCGTAGAGCGTGCCGAACATCACCGGGTAGTCGCGATTCATCGCCGCCTCGAAGCCCAAAAGACCGATGCCGTCGAGGGAGAAGATCACCTCGATCAGCACCGAGCCGGTGAACAGCATGCCGATCAACGCGGCGGGGAAGCCCGCGATCACCACCAGCATCGCATTGCGGAACACGTGGCCGTAGAGCACGCGGTGCTCGGAGAGCCCCTTCGAGCGCGCCGTCAGCACGTACTGCTTGTTGATCTCTTCGAGGAAGGCGTTCTTGGTCAGCATCGTCAGGCTGGCGAAACCGCCGATCACCAGCGCGGTCACCGGCAGCGCCATGTGCCAGGCGTAGTCGAGGATCCGTGCGGGCCAGGAGAGCGCCTCCCAGTTGTCCGAGGTCAGGCCGCGCAGCGGGAACCAGTGCAGATACCGCCCGCCCGCGAACACGATGATCAGCATGATCGCGAACAGGAATCCCGGAACCGCGTTGCCGACCACGATCGCCCAACTCGTCGCGACGTCGAAGCGCGAGCCGTCCCGAACCGCCTTGCGCACGCCCAAGGGGATCGAGATCAGGTAGATGATCAACGTGCTCCAAATCCCGAGGGAGGCGGACACCGGCAGTTTCTCGAGGATCAAATCGACGACGCTGGCGTCGCGGAAGTAACTCTTGCCGAGGTCGAAGCGGGCGTAGGACTTCACCATCAGCCAGAAGCGTTCGAGCGGCGGCTTGTCGAAGCCCATCTGCTTTTCGAGATTGGCGATGAACTCGGGGTCGAGGCCCTGCGCACCGCGATACTTCGACGCCGCACTGCTGCCCTCTCCCGGCGCGGGCCGCGCCGTCTCCGCCGCGCCGGTACCGGAAATCCGCGCCGTCGCCTCGGTGGTGCGGCCTTCCAGGCGCGCCATGATCTGCTCGATCGGCCCGCCCGGCGCCAACTGCACGAAGAGGAAGTTGACCGCGATAATCCCCAGCAGGGTCAACGGGATCAACAGCAGACGGCGGACCACGTAGCTGAGCATCGATGTTCCTTCGGTCGGGGCGGAGCGCCCGGAAAGCCCATTAGTGTTTGTTTTCGACTCGCCGCGCAATCAACCCTTTTCCGGAAAAACTCGAAAAATATCCGAATCGCCGCCATCGGGGGTGCCCGATTACGCAATTTTCAAGCGAAGCAGGGTTGAAAAACGAAATCTCCGTAAAACATAAATTAGTAATGCGACCTATTCTCAATCCGTCGCCAAGTCTGCTTCCGAGGAGATGAGAATGCGTAAATTGCCCGTCATCGCGTGCGTCCTAGCGTCTCTCGTTCTCCTCGGCGGCCGAGCCGAAGCCAGCATGGTCTACAGCCTCGACGTGATCTCCGGCAGCGCCATCGGCTCCGGTTCGCAAGGCACCGTGACCCTCACCCAGAACGGCGCGAATGAAATCGACGTCGCGGTCGAGCTCGCCTCGGGGGTGAAGCTGGTCAACAGCGGCGGCCCGCACACGCCGTTCGTCTTCAATCTGGCCTCGCCCGGCACCGCCACGGTGACGGTCCTCGGCGGCTCCTCCACCAACCCGGCTGGGTTCTACGTCCTCTCCGGGGCGCAGGCGGCCACGCCCTACGGCGAGTTCAGCAACGGAATCGGCTACTACGGCCCGAACGGCGGCGGCCACGGCAACGCAGGCCCGCTCTATTTTAGCGTCGTCGACGCGTCCGGCATCACCTACGCCGACTTCGTCGGCAACCTCGCGGGCTACGTCTTCGCCGCCGATGTCCTCGGCACCGGCGGATCCACCGGCAGCGTCGCCGCCACCCTGGTCGCGACCACGCCGCTCCCCGCCGCCCTGCCGCTGTTCTTCGTCGGCATCCTCGGCATCGCCGGCATCGGCGCCCACCGCCGCCGCAAGGCCGCGTGAAGGTCAAGGCCGGGGCGCTGCCCCGGTCCCCCCTAGGGGCCTCGGGCCCCTAGAACCCCATTTGTTTTTTGCCGCGAAGCGGCAATCGACCTTCGCGCCGCGTGATAAATGATTGCGCTGCGCGCGAAAAACCAAAACTTAGGGCAGGTGCGGAGGGTCTGAGACCCTCCGCGTCTTTTTTCTGAATCTTTCTTTTACCGCACCAGGGCCTTGTCGAGCTTGGGGTCGATCCACCAGGACCAGGTATCCGCGCCGGTGAGGGTGAGGGTGGCGGGTTTGCCGAAGCGGTTCCAGTAGGCGAGGCGGGTGTAGGGGAGGTACCACTGCGGGATGGCGTAGTGGCCCCAGAGGAGGATGCGGTCCATCGCACGGGTGGCGGCGACGAGGTCGTCGCGGTCTTTCGCGAGGATGATGTGGCGGATCATCGCGTCGACGGCGGGGGATTTGATCCCTGCGAGGTTGCGCGATCCGGGGCGTTCGGCGGAGTCCGAGCCGAAGAAGCTGTCCTGTTCGTTGCCCGGCGAGAGTGATTGGGGGAAGCTTCCGACCATCATGTCGAAGTCGAACTGCTGGACGCGGTTCTGGTACTGGTTGACGTCGACCGAGCGGAGCGTCGCCTCGACGCCGATCTTTTTCAAATTCTGGATGAACGGCAGGGTGATGCGCTCGAACGCCGCGCTTTGCGCCGCGTTGATCATGATTTCGAAGCTGAGCTTTTCGCCCTTGGCGTTGGTCATCACGCCGTCCTTCACCGCCCAGCCGTCGTCGCGGAGGATCTGGAGCGCGGTGCGGAGGTTGGCGCGGATGCCGTTTTCGCCCTCGGTCTTGGGCGACCGGTAGACCTTGGTGAAGACCTCGGGCGGGAGTTGGTCGCGGAAGGGTTCGAGCAGCTTGAGTTCGGCGGGCGTCGGCAGGCCGGTCGCGCCGAGTTCGGAGTTGTCGAAGTAGCTGTTGATGCGGGTGTACGCGCCGTAGAACAGCGCCGCGTTGGTCCATTCGAAGTCGAAGGCGTAGGCCAGGGCCTCGCGCACCTTGGGGTCGGCGAAGACGGCGCGGCGGGTGTTGTAGACGTAGCCTTGCATGCCGCTTGGCGTATGGGTCGGGATTTCGGCGCGGATCACCCGGCCGTCGTTGGCGGCGGGGAAGTCGTAGGCGGTGGCCCACTTCTTCGCCTCGAATTCCGAGATCATGTCGAACGCGCCCGACTTGAACGCCTCGAGGGCGACGGTGGTGTCGCGGTAGTAGTCGTAGCGCACCGTGTCGACGTTGTAGCGGCCGGTGTTGACCGGCAGGTTCTTGCCCCAATAGTCCTTCACCCGGGAATAGACGATCGAGCGGCCGGTTTCGAAGTTGGCGATCTTGTAGGGGCCGCTGCCGAGCGGCGGTTCCAGCGTCGTCGCGGCGAAGTCGCGGGCCTGCCAGTAGTGCTTGGGGATCACCGGCATCTGGCCGACGATTAGCGGCAGTTCGCGGTTGCCCGCTTCCTTGAAGGTGAAGGTGACGCCGTTCGCGCCGGTCTTCTCGACCTTGGCGATGCCGCCGTAGTAGCTGCGGTAGAAGGGGTCGCCCTTGTCGCGCAGGGTCTGGAACGAGAAGATCACGTCGTCGGCGGTGATCGGCTTGCCGTCGTGCCACTTCGCCTCCGGGCGGAGGTCGAAGCGCGCCCAGCTCCGGTCTTCCGGCACGGTGATGGTCTTGGCGATCAGGCCGTATTCGGTGAACGGTTCGTCGAGCGCCTGGGTCATCAGGGTGTCGTAGGTGAGGCCGAGGCCCGCCGCCGACATGCCCTTCAAGGTATAGGGGTTCAGAGTATCGAAGCCGCCGACCGCCTGGAGCTTGAGTGCGCCGCCCTTGGGTGCGTCGGGGTTGGTGTAGGCGAAATGGGTGAAGTCGGCCGGGTAGGCGGGCTCGCCGTGCATCGCCATGCCGTACATCGGCTTCGGCTCGGCGGCGTGCGCCGTTGGCGCGAGAAGGGCGAGGGCGAGAAAGGCCAAGCGAAGCGGACCGACGGTCATCGGCGTCACCCTTTCATATGATGGAACTTAGGACTTGAGCAGCGCCTCTTGCGCCTGGGCGAACAATGCCGCGTCGCCCGCCGCGAGGATGCGTCCGGTGGTGCCCGAGGCGGCGAGAACCGGCTCGTCGCCGCTCCAGTCGGCGACCACGCCGCCCGCGCCCCGGATCACCGGCAGCAATGCGGCATAGTCGAAGACCTTGAGGTTGGCCTCGCAGACGAGGTCGACGGAGCCCAGCGCCAGTAGGCCGTAGGCGTAGCAGTCCGCGCCGTAGCGGGTGTTCTTGACCCGTTGCGACAGGCGCTGGAAGCCTTGGCTCTCCGCGCCGGGGGAGAAGATTTCCGGCCCGGTGGCGTAGAGGTAGGCCTGGTCGAGCTTGCGCCCGCCGCGCACCCGGATCTCCTGGCCGTTGAGCGTCGAGGCGTGGCCTTTCGCGCCCAGCCAGATCTCGCCGGTGATCGGCTGCGAGATGATCCCGAGCACCGCCTCGCCCTCGTGCAGGAGGCCGATCAGGGTGCCGAAGCAGGGCTTGCCGGTGATGAAGCTGCGGGTGCCGTCGATCGGGTCGATCACCCAGGTGTGGGCGGCGGTTTCGCGGGTGTTGGCGAATTCCTCGCCGATCACGCCGTCGTGCGGCCGCTCGGCGCCGAGCATGCGGCGGAGCGTATCCTCGATCTCGCGGTCGGCGATCGTCACCGGGCTGGCGTCGGCCTTGTCGTCGATCGGGATTTCCTGGCGGAAGTAGCGCTTGGCGATCGGCGCCGCCGCCTCGGCGAGGCGGAGCGCCAGATCGATCAGGCCGCGGTCGAGCGCCGCGCCCATCTTATTTCGCCCGGATCAGGGTGCCCGCGCCCTGCGGCGTATAGATTTCCAACAGGATGGTGTGGGCGACCTTGCCGTTCAGGATCACCGCCGCTTCGACGCCCTTGTTGACCGCGTCGAGGCAGGTTTCGACCTTGGGGATCATGCCGCCCGAGATCGTGCCGTCCTTGATCAGCGCCTGGACTTCCTCGGCGGTGAGGTCGGTGAGGCGGTTGCCCGCCTTGTCGAGCACGCCCGAGACGTCGGTGAGCATGTAGAGGCGGGCGGCACCCACCGCAGCGGCGATCGCGCCCGCGAAGGTGTCGGCGTTGATGTTGTAGGTTTCGCCGTTGTCGCCGATGCCGATCGGCGCGATCACCGGGATGATGTCCGACTTCGCGAAGGTGGCGAGGATGTGCGGATCGACGGCGTAGGGTTCGCCGACGAAGCCGAGGTCCAAGAGCTTCTCGATGTTGGAATCCGGGTCTTTCGCGGTGCGTTCGAGCTTCTTCGCGCGGACCAGGTCGCCGTCCTTGCCCGACAGGCCGATGGCGAGGCCGCCGGCGTCGTTGACCCAGGTGACGATCTCTTTGTTGATCTTGCCCGAGAGCACCATTTCGACGATGTCGATGGTCTCGGCGTCGGTGACGCGCAGGCCGTCGATGAAGGTGCTCTTGATCTTCATCCGCTCCAGCAGGCGGCCGATCTGCGGCCCGCCGCCGTGCACGACGATCGGGTTGATGCCGACGCGCTTCAAGAGCACCACGTCGCGGGCGAACTGCATCGCGAGGTCCGGGTCGCCCATCGCATGGCCGCCGTACTTCACCACGAAGGTCTTGCCCGAGTACTTGCGCATGTAGGGCAGGGCCTCGGACAGCGTGCGCGCCTTGACCAGCATGTCTTCGGGGTCGTCGGGGGGCAGGATGAACATGGGCGGCTCCATGGCAGCGGTCATCGGCGGGGGTCTCCTGGGCAGCGGACGCGAGATCGGAATAGCGGGGTTCAGCGCGACGCGATCTCGGCAAGCACGGCACGCAACTCGGGAATGCCGAGGCCGGTTTCCGAGCTGGTCACCAGGATCTCCGGATAGGCGGCGACATGGGTGGCGGACTCGGTCTTCACCGCTTCGATGATCGCGGCGAGGGGACCGGCCTTGACCTTGTCGGCCTTGGTCAGAACGATCTGGTAATTGACCGCCGCCGCGTCCAGCGTCGACATCACATTGCGGTCTTTATCCTTCAGCCCGTGGCGCGCGTCAATCAGCAGCATCGCACGGGTCAACTCGCGGCGGCCCTTCAGATAATCGAGGATCAGCTTGGTCCAGCCGTCGACTTGGTTCTTCGGCACCTTGGCGAAGCCGTAGCCCGGCAGGTCGACGAGAATCAACTGGTCGGCGAGGTTGAAGAAGTTGAGTTGCTGGGTGCGGCCGGGCGTGTTCGAGGTGCGCGCCAGGGTCTTGCGGCCGGTGAGCGCGTTCACCAGGCTCGACTTGCCGACGTTGGAGCGGCCGACGAACGCGATCTCGGGGTTCTTGGTCACCGGGAGCTGCTCGGCGTGCGCGACGCCGAGCATGAAGGTGCATTCGCCCGCGAAAAGAACGCGCCCGGACTCCAGGCGCGCCTTTTCGTCTTCATCGCCGATGACGGGGTCCGTCATCACTTTTTCACGTGGACGTGGGGCTTCTCGGTCTTCAGCAGGACGTACTGCTGGAGGATCGAGAGGCAGTTGGAGAACGCCCAGTAGATCACCAGACCGGCGGCGAACTTCGCCAGCATGAAGGTGAAGATGATCGGCAGGAACTGCATGATCTTCGCCTGGGTCGGGTCCGGCGGGGCGGGCGACATCTTTTGCAGCAGCCACATCGAGATGCCCATGGCGAGCGGCCAGAGTCCGAGGTGCATGAACTCGGGCGGCGTCCACGGGATCAGGCCGAAGGCGGTGAAGATGTTGGTCGGGTCGGGCGCGGAGAGATCGGTGATCCAGCCGTAGAACGGCGCATGACGCATTTCGATGGTGATGAACAGCACCTTGTAGAGCGCGAAGAACACCGGAATCTGGATCAGCATCGGCAGGCAGCCCGACATCGGGTTGGCCTGCTCGCGCTTGTAGAGGGCCATCATCTCCTGCTGGAGCTTGGCCTTGTCGTCCTTGTGGCGCTCCTGGAGCTTCTTCAGTTCCGGCTGGACGCGCTTCATCGCGTTCATCGAGCGGTACGACTTGTTGGCGAGCGGGAACATCGCGAGACGCAGCAGCACGACGAAGCCGAGGATCGCGAGGCCGAAGTTGCCGAACAGGTTGTAGAGGTAGTCGAGGATGTAGAAGAACGGCTTAGTGAGGAAGTAGAACCAGCCGAAGTCGACGGCGTGGTCGAGCTTGTCGATGCCGAACTTCTCTTCATACGCGGAGATCGTCTTGACCTCCTTCGCGCCCGCGAACACCCGGTTGGTGACTTCCTGCGACGCGCCCGGCGCAACCGTGACCGCCTTCATCAGGTAGTCGACCTGGTAGCGCGGCGTGCCGCCGACGTCACGTTCGGTGAACTTCGCGTGCACCGGGATCTTCTGGTCGAAGAGCAGGCCGGTGAGCCAGTACTTGTCGGTGATGCCGATCCAGCCGCCGGTGGTGTCGGCGGAGAACGGCTTGTCCTTGAGCTTCTCGTACTTGACCTCTTCGAGCTTGCCGTCGAGCACGCCGAGCGGGCCTTCGTGCAGGACCGAGTAGCCTTCGAGCACCGGCAGGCCGACGCGCGCGATCAGGCCGTACGGGTAGAGGGTCACCGCCTTGTCGGAGGTGTTCTCGACGCGCTGAGTGACGGTGAAGACGTAGTGGTCGTCGACCGAGATCGAGTGGACGAAGTTGAGGCCCTGGCCGTTGTCCCACCACAGCTCCACCGGGGTCGAGGGGGTGAGCTCGGTGCCGTTGGCGGTCCACTGGGTGGTCGCGGTCGGAACCTTGACGCCCTGATCCGAGGTGCTCCAGCCCATCTCGATGAAGTAGGGCTTGGGCGCGCCCGACGGCGACAGCAGGGTGACGGCCTTGCTGTCCGGGGCCTCGGTTTCCTTGTAGGTCGGCAGCATCAAATCGTCGATGCGGCCGCCGACGAGCGAGATCGAGCCCTGGAGGCGCGGCGTGTTGATCTTCACGCGCGGACCGGCGGAGATCACTTCCTCGCGGGACTGACGGGTCTGCACCGGGGTGACGGTCTCGGTGCCCGGGCCAACCTGGGGCGGCGCGGCGGGCGTGGTCGAGTCCGAGGCGGTCGGCGACGTCGGCGGCACAGCCGGGTGCGGCGTCGGCTTCATGAAGAGATACTGATAGCCGAGCAGAATGGCGATCGAGAGGATCACCGCGAGGATGACGTTACGCTGTTCGGACATCGTGCAGGTCTACCCAGAGTTACGAGGATGGGAGGGCGGTTCGGGAACCGGATCATAGCCGAAACCACCGAACGGATGGCAACGCAAAATCCGCCGCACCGCGAGCCAGGACCCGCGCAGCGGGCCGTGCTGCTCCAATGCTTCGAGGGCATAGGTGGAGCAGGTCGGCGAAAAGCGGCAGCGTGGGCCGATCAGCGGCGAAATTCCCAGGCGATAGACATGGATCGGCAGCTTCAACGCGCGGATCAGTGCAGTGCGCACGAGATCGGAAATCATGGCGTCGGCGCTCCGCGTTCCGTTGGGTTCTGCGCTGCCGGTTCGGCAAAGCGCCCCAGACGTTTTAAAGCGGTTTCCAAATCTTGCAACAACGCAGTGAACGGACGGGTCGCGGTGAGCGGTCGTCCGATCAGCACGTAGTCGTATCCGGGCTCGCCATGAACGTCGAGAACCGCCCGCGCGACTTCCCGAAGGCGCCGCTTGACGCGGTTGCGGACCACGGCGTTGCCGACCTTGCGGCTGGCGGTGAACCCGAGCCGTGCGGTGTTATCCGAACGGCAAACAAGCGGAGTCGCCACGGCCTGGAGTACCAGGCCGGGCGTCGCCCACTTGCGTCCTTGCCGCGCAGCACGTAAAAACTCCGCGCGGCGCGTCAGTCTTTGGACCACAGCCATGGGTGCAGTCCGAGTCACGCCGAACTTTAAGCGGAGAGGCGCTTACGGCCCTGGCGACGACGGTTCGCGATCACGCGGCGTCCACCAACGGTGCTCATGCGCGAGCGGAAACCATGGCGACGCGCCCGGACCAATTTACTGGGTTGATAGGTGCGTTTCACGCTTCCAACTCCTCTTTAACGGGGCTTCTCATCGAAGGAGCCGCCTTATAGGGCGTCGTTTCGCCCAAGTCAACGGAGAATCGCCTCCGCCTTGCCTTCCGGGCCCGCACCCGTCATCCTGTCCCAACCGGCTGATCGGCGGGCCCTTGTGGCGGCCGAAAATACCCCCAAGTTTGCTGTGGGGCATGCAAATTCAGATCGATGAGGATAATCATGCAGGCTATCGGCAACTGGATTTCCGGCGGGATCGCGCTGCTGCTTGGGCTGCTCGCGTTGTTCGTCTCCGCGCGCGCCCATGACGACTACATCTATAGCGTCGGGCTGATCGTCGCGATCGCCTGCGCGCTGTTCGTGATGAATATGGTCAAGCAGGCGTTCGACGAGGCGGAGCGCAGCTAGTCCGTCGCGGCGGTTTTAAGGGGAGGTGCCGATGCCGAGTTGGGATCCCTTGCAGTACGCGGCCTTCGCCGACGAGCGCGGCCGCCCGGCGGAAGACCTGCTCGCGCGGATTCCCCTCGACATCGTCAAGACCGGTGCCGACCTCGGCTGCGGCCCGGGAGTGCAGCTCTCGCATCTGGCGCGGCGCTGGCCCGCGGCGCGGCTCTGGGGGGTCGATACCTCCGAGGTGATGCTGACGGCGGCGCGCGAGTCGCTCGGCCGCGCGTTCTCGCCCGAGGACGGCACGCGGATCATCCTCGACCGTGCCGACATCGCCACCTGGCAGGCCCCCGAACCCCTCGATCTCATCTATTCCAACGCCGCGCTGCACTGGCTCGACGACCACGAGATGCTGCTGCCGCGCCTGATGGGGATGCTGCGGGGCGGCGGCGCGCTCGCGGTGCAGATGCCGCGCAACTACGCCTCGCCCGCGCACCGCGCCCTCGGCGAGACCCTGGGCTTCGGCCCGTGGCGCGATCGCCTCGCGGCGC
>LUYR01000187.1 GCA_001603335.1 Rhodospirillales bacterium Alpha_05
CGGCGCGGCGGGGGCGGCCCCCGATGTCGCGGTCTGGGGCGATAGCCATGGTGCGGAGTTGTCCGTCGCCCTCGGCCGCCGCGCCGCGCCGCTCGGCCGCTCGGTGATGGAGATCACCTCGTCGGCATGCCCGCCCGCGCTCGGCTTTTCTTCGCGGATGCGCCCGTGGTGCGAGCCGCAGAACCAGCGCACCCTTGAAGGCTTGGTCGGCGACGACCGGATCAAGACGGTGATCCTGGTCGCCAACGCGATCCGCTACGACGACATGCAAGGGCTGAAGAACGGCTACCAGGCGAGCGTCCGTGCGCTGCGTTCGGCGGGCAAGCGGGTGGTGATGCTCTCGCAGATTCCGATCGTCCACGCCGACCCGCCCGACGTCGTCGGCATGGCGGTGCGCCACGGCGGCTCCCTCGACACGCTCGGCATTCCGCGCGCCGAGTACGACGGCGAGGCCGACCCCTGGCGTGCCTTCCTCGTCGAGCAGTCGAAGCTCTGGGGTGCGGAGGTCTACGATCCGGCCAAGACGCTCTGCGACGCCGCGCTCTGCCGGATCTACAAGGATCGGGTGGGGGTGCTCTACTTCAATCGCGATCACCTGAGCGTCACCGGCGTCGCCTACGTCGTCGACGATCTGGCGACGCGGCTCTACCCGGCGCCGCCGCAGCAGCGGGCGGAGACTCCCTCGGCTCAGACCGCCGCGATTCGCTGACATTCCTCCCGCGCTAAAACCGCACAAAAAATAGCCATAGGGAGTCAATGACTTTTTATTGGGCGCTTCGGCAATTCTATGCTATTTATCCGGATAAATACCCCACCGGAGCCGCCGATGCCCCAACGCCCGATGCGCCGCCGCACCAAGCTTTCGGATGTGATCGTCGAGGAGATGAAGCGCCTCATCGTCGCCGAATGCCTGAAGCCGGGGGATCGGGTGCCGAGCGAGCCGGAGTTGATCGAAACCTACGGCTGCTCCAAGGGCACGGTGCGGGAAGCGCTGAAGGCGCTTGAGGTCGAGGGGCTGGTGGTGATGCGCACCGGCCCGGGCGGTGGGGCCTACCTCGCCGACGCGGGCCCCGAGCCCGCCGCGCGGATGCTCCGCAACTTCCTCCATTTTCAGCACCTCGATGGCGAGGGCGTCTACCAGATTCGCAAGATCGTCGAGCCCGAGGTCGCCGCCGCCGCGGTGGGCCGCCTCTCGGAGGCGCAGTTCGCCCAGCTCGAAGACAACGTGGTGATCTGTAGCCAGGCGCCGACCAGCGAGGAGGAACAGCGCCGCCAGCGCATCCTCGAACTCGAATTCCACAACACCCTCGCCGACGCCTGCCCGAATCCGCTGCTGGCGTTCATCGGCCGCTTCCTCAACGACATGCTGCGCGACCTCGTGGTGCTGAAGAGGGCCTACGTGCCCGAGCGCCATCGCTTCGGCGAGTGCAACGTCGACTACCACCGCCTGCTGCTCGAGGCCTATCGCCAGAACGACGCGGCGCGAGTGCGGGCGATCATGCTCGCCCACATGCACGACGCCGAACGCCACATGACCGCGCTCGAGGGCGAGGTCGCGAATTCGTTTCTTCTAGGATTTCCCCGGCCATGAACAGGCTGGACGAGTTGGGTTAACCGATTTTTCGATAAAAACCGAGAGGCTCCCATGAAACGCCGTTCCTTCCTGAAATCCGGTCTCGCCGCCACCTCGCTCCTGGCCGCGCCGTCCATGCTCAAGCCCGCCTTCGCCGCCGCGCCGGTAACCATCCACGGCCTGAAGTCGATGTCGGGCGCGTTCGCGAGCTATGGCCAATTCGCCGAGATGGGCTCCAAGCTCGCGGTGCAGGACTTCGGCCCGTTGCTCGGGGCCAAGCCCGAGTACGTCACCATCGACACCGAGGGCAATGCCGGCAAGGCGGTGCGCAAGGTGCAGGAGGCGATCCAGGGCGGCGCGAAGTTCTTCGACGGCTGTACCCTCTCTTCCACCGCGCTGGCGGTGGGCAAGGAAGTCGCCAAGGGCGGCGGTGTGTTCATGACCCCGGCGGGTGCGGACGAGATCACCGGCTCCGAGTGCAACGCCTCGACCTTCCGCTGGACGGTGCCGACCTTCGGCGCGATTCAGCAGACCGTGCGTCCGCTCGCGAAGGAGCTGCCGAAGGCGAAGCGCTGGTACACGATCACGCCGCAATACGTGTTCGGCGAGGCGCTGCTCTCCGCCGCCAAGGACCTGTTCAAGGAACTCGGCATCGAGCACGTCGGCAACAGCTACCACTCGATGCAGGAGCAGGAGTTCTCCGGCTACCTCACCAACGCGATGGCGGCGCAGCCCGACGTGCTGCTGATCCTCAACTTCGGCGGCCAGTCGTCCAACTGCCTGCGTCAGGCGGTCAACTTCGGTCTGAAGAAGCAGATGACCATCCTGATGGCCTGGACCGCCGGTCTCGACCAGTTCCAGACCCTCGGGCCGGAGCTTCTCGAAGGCGTCTACCTCGGCGCGCAGTATTGGCATCAGGTCGACACGCCGATGAACAACGCCCTGGTGAAGCGGGTGAAGGAAGTCTACGGCATCACCGCCAACTATCCGCTCGCCGCCGACTACATCGGCACCAAGGTGATCCTCGAAGCGATCAAGAAAGCGGGATCGGCCGACGGCAAGGCGGTGGCCAAGGCGATGGAGGGGATGTCCTACGACGGCCCGACCGGCAAGGAAACCATCCGCGCCCAGGATCATCAGGTGCTGAAGGACTACTACTTGCTCAAGGGCAAGGCGAAGAAGGACATGAAGGACCCGGACGACCTCGCCACCCTGGTGAGCAGCGGCCAGTCCTTCCCCACCGGCGACAAGATCGCCTGCAAGATGGCCTGATCTGAAACCCCGGAGCGGCGCGCGCCGCTCCGGGCCCAATTCGGGGTGCGGCATGCTCAATCTCTACCTGTTTCAGATCCTTAACGGCCTCGGGTTGGGAATGATCTACTTCCTGATTTCGGTCGGGCTGACGATCATCTTCGGCCTTCTCAATTTCGTGAACTTCGCCCACGGCGCGTTCTTCATGATCGGCTGTTACCTCTGCTATGCGCTGCTTCAGGTCACCGGCCAGTTCTGGCTGGCGCTGGTGCTGGGGCCGCTGATCGTCGGCGCGCTCGCGTGGGGTGCCGAGAAAGTGCTGATCCGCCGCATCTATCACTTGCCGCACACCTTCCACATCCTCGTCACCGTCGGCGTCGCCCTGATCTTGCAGGAAACGGCGGTGATCGTCTGGGGGCCGGTAGGCAAGAGCATCCCGATCCCCGACGCGCTCCAGGGCGTGGTGCTGATGGGCAAGTTCGCCTATCCCAAGTACCGCCTGTTCCTGATCCTGTTCTCTGCCGTGATCGGCTTCCTGCTGTGGCTGCTGCTGGAGCGCACCCGCTTCGGCGCATTGGTGCGGGCGGGGTCGGAGAGCACCGAGATGGTCTCGCTGCTCGGCACCAACATCTACAAGCTGTTTTCCCTCACCTTTGCCTTGGGCGTCGGCCTCGCCGGGCTGGCGGGCGTGCTCTCGGGGCCGATCCGCGGTGCGCAACCGTTCATGGGGCCCGAAGTGCTCGGCATCGCCTTCGTCGTCGTGGTGATCGGCGGCATGGGGTCGTTCTCGGGGGCGCTGGTCGGCGGCCTGCTGATCGGGCTGGTGCAGAGCCTGATGACGACGATCTGGCCCGAGGGCGCGAGCCTGATGATCTACGGCGCGATGGCGGCGGTGATCCTGCTGCGGCCCTATGGCCTGTTCGGGAGGGCATGAGGATGAAGCGCCTGATGACCTCCAAAGGCCTGTTCGGCGGCACCACCCTCGCGGTGCTGGCGATCCTGGTTCTATTGCCGCTGGTGCTGCCCTCGGCGACGCTGGCCACCGAGATCGTGATCTTCGCCATGGCTGCGCTCGCCTGCAATCTGCTGCTCGGCTACGGCGGCCTGCTCTCGTTCGGCCAGGGATTGTTCTTCGGCGCGGGGTCGTATCTCTCCGCGCTCGCGATGATCCACGGCGGGGTGGGGCTGGTGACCGCGCTGGTGATCGCGATCGTCGCCGGGGCGGTGATCGCCACCTTCGTCGGCATGCTCTCGATCCGCCGCACCGGCATCTACTTCGTGATGCTGACCCTGGCATTCTCCCAGACCGGCTACTTCCTCGCCTACACGCTGTCGAAATGGACCGGCGGCGACAACGGCCTGCTCGACGTGCCGCGCCCGGCGTTCGCCCTGTTCGGCTTCGATCTCGTCGATTTGAAGGGCGCACACGCCTACTACGTCTTCGTCGCGCTGATCTTCCTCGGCGTGTACGTCGGCGCGCGGCGGGTGATCGACAGCCCATTCGGCAGTACCCTGGTCGCGATCCGCGAGAACGAATCCCGCGCCTCGGCGGTGGGCTTCGATACCCGACACTTCAAGATGCTCGCCTTCACCCTTTCGGGCGCGGTCACCGCGCTCGCGGGCGCGCTCTACGGCATGCTGATCAACTACGTGCCCTTGGACAACATCGCCATGGCGATGTCGGAAAACATCGTGATCATGACCGTGATCGGCGGCACCGGGTCGCTTTTGGGCTCGCTGCTGGGGGCGGGGACGCTGGTGCTGATGGGCGAGATTCTCTCGTCGATCTGGCCGCGCTGGCCGTTGGTGCTGGGTGTGCTGCTGATCCTGATCGTGGTGTTCCTGCGCGGCGGCCTCTGGGGCGGCGTGGAGAGCCTGATCGGACGGATGACGCGAAAGGACGAAGCATGAGCGAGATCCTTCTCGAAACCAAAGGCCTCGCCCTCGCCTACGGCGGCTTTCGCGCCGTCGACGGCGTCGATCTTTCGGTCAAGGCGGGCACGATCCATTCGGTGATCGGCCCCAACGGCGCGGGCAAGACCTCGCTGTTCCATTGCCTCACCGGCGGGCGCAAGCCTTCCGAGGGCAGCATCGTCTTCGCCGGGACCGATATCACCCATCGCCCCGCCCATACCCGCGTCGGCATCGGCATGGCGCGCAGCTTCCAGGTCACCAGCCTGTTCCAGAACCTCTCGGTGAAGGAAAACCTCCGCCTCGCCGCGCAAGGCTGCGACGGCGACAAAGCCCTGGCGTTCTGGCGCTCGGTGGCGGCGGGGAAGGCGCATCTCGCCACCGCCGACCGGGTGATGGAGCGCCTCGGGCTGACCGCGAAAGCCGAGACCGCCGCCGGCGACCTCTCCCACGGTCAGCAGCGGGTGCTGGAGGTGGGCATGGCGCTGTGCGGCGAGCCCAAGCTTCTGCTCCTCGACGAACCGACCTCGGGCATGGGCATCGACGACATTCCGATCATGACCCATCTGATCGCCGAACTCGGCAAGGACCACACGGTGATGCTGATCGAGCACAACATGAGCATCGTGATGACGATCAGCGACACGATCACGGTGATGAGCCGGGGGCGGATTCTCGTCGAGGGCAAGCCCGACGCGGTGCGTGCCGACGAACGGGTCCGCGCCGCCTACCTGGGGGAGGCCGCCGCATGAGCCTGCTCGACGTCGAAAATATCCATTCCTACTACGGCAAGAGCCACGTCCTCGAAGGCGTCTCGCTGTCCGTCGACACCGGCGAACTGGTGACGCTGCTCGGGCGCAACGGCGCGGGCAAGACCACCACGCTGCGCAGCATCGCGGGCGTGGTGCAGCCGAAAGCGGGCTCGGTGAAGTTCAACGACCAGGAAATGATCGGCCGCGAGATCCACCGCATCGCCCGTGCCGGGATCGCGCTGGTGCCCGAGCATCGCGGCATCTTCGCCCTGCTGACGGTGGAGGAGAACCTCAAGATCGCGGTGCGCGACGGCTGGTGGAAACTCACCGACGTCTACGACCTGTTCCCGCGCCTGTTCGAGCGGCGCCGGAATGGCGGCAACGCACTTTCGGGCGGCGAGCAGCAGATGCTCGCCATCGCCCGCGCGCTGCTCAACAATCCCAAGCTTCTGATCCTCGACGAACCGACCGAAGGCCTCGCGCCGGTGATCGTGGACGAAATCGTCCGCGTCCTCATCGACATCAAGCGCACCGGCATGTCGGTTCTGCTGGTGGAGCAAAATCTGGCGGTGTGCGAAAAGCTCGCCGATCGCCATTACGTTCTCGAACAGGGCCGGATCGCCTATTCCGGCAGCGCCGCCGATTTCGCGGCGGATCGATCGGTGCGGGACCGCTACCTCGCCTTGAGTGCGTGAGCGGACCCCAGGCAGAAAAGGGTGTGTGACCAATGACCGATACCACTTCTCCAGTGCTCGCCAATCTCGGCATCGATGGCGAACGCCTGTGGCGCTCGCTGATGGACCTGGCCCAGTTGGGCGCGACGCCGAAGGGTGGCGTTGCGCGTCTGGCGCTGACCGAGCTGGACGGCGAGGCGCGGCGTTTGTTCATCAAATGGTGTAAGAATGCAGGCTTAAGTGTTTCTGTCGACGAGATCGGCAACATTTTTGCGCGGCGCGAAGGACGCAACCCCGACCTCCCGCCGGTGATGATGGGCAGCCACATCGACACCCAGCCGACCGGCGGAAAGTTCGACGGTTGCTTCGGCGTGCTGGCGGGCTTGGAGGTGATCCGTACCCTCAACGACCTCGGCATCGAGACCGAAGCGCCGGTGGAAGTGGTCGCCTGGACCAACGAGGAAGGCTCGCGCTTCCCGCCCTGCATGATGGGCTCGGGGGTGTTCACCGGACAGTTCGGCTTGGCCGAGACCCTGGCCAAGGTCGACGCCGAGGGCCTCTCCGTCGGCGACGAACTCAGTCGCATCGGCTTCGCGGGCGATCGCCCGGTCACCGGCCATAAGGTCGGCGCGTACTTCGAGGCGCACATCGAGCAGGGGCCGATCCTCGAAGACGAAGGCAAGACCATCGGCGTGGTGATCGGTACCCTCGGCCAGAAGTGGTTCGACCTCACCCTCACCGGCCAGGAAGCCCACGCCGGGCCGACGCCGATGCTGCGCCGCAAGGACGCGCTGCTCGCCGCTTCGGCGGTGGTGCAGGCGGTCAACACCATCGCTCTCGATGCGGGGGAATATGCTTGCGGAACAGTGGGTTGTTTGAGGGTCTTCCCGGACTCCCGCAACGTCATTCCGGGCCGCGTCGACCTCACCATCGATCTCCGCCACTGGAGCGCCGCCGCGCTTAAGAAAATGGTTGAGGCGCTGAAGTCGCGCATCGCCGACGTCGAGCGCGTCACCGGCGTTTCCGCCGAACTCACCCCGACCGCCGATTTCCCGCCGCTGTCGTTCCACGAGGATTGCGTCAACGCGGTGCGAAGCTCCGCCGAGCGCATGGGATACTCGCACCGCGATATCGTCTCGGGTGCCGGACACGATGCAATTTTTCTTGCAGAAATAGCGCCGTCCGGAATGATCTTCATTCCATGTGAGAACGGCATCAGTCACAACGAGGCGGAAAACGCCTTACCCGCCGACGTCGCCGCCGGGGCCACGGTGCTGCTCCACGCCGCGCTCGCCCGCGCCGGTATCGTCGCCAAGGACGCATGACATGACCGAAGTGGGACTGATGACCGCCGTCGAACTCACGGCGGCGTACCGCGCCAAGACCCTCTCGCCGGTCGAGGCGACCGAGGCGGCACTGGCGCGGATCGAGACATTCAACGGCGCGGTCAACGCCTACGTGCTGGTGGATGCCGAAAGCGCCCGTGCCCAGGCCAAGGCAGCGGAAGCACGCTGGGCCAAGGGCGCGCCGCTTTCCGCCATCGACGGCGTGCCGTCGTCGATCAAGGACCTCACCATGGTCAAGGACTGGCCGACGCGCAAAGGCTCGAAGACCACCGACCCGTCGCCCGCCGCCGTCGACGCCCCCTTCACCCAGCGGATGCGCGAGGCGGGGGCGGTGATCCTCGGCAAGACCTCGACGCCGGAATTCGGCTGGAAGGGCGTCACCGACAGCGGCCTCCAGGGCGTCACCCGCAATCCGTGGAACACCGGCCGCACCTCGGGCGGCTCCTCGGGCGGCGCGGCCGCT
>LUYR01000188.1 GCA_001603335.1 Rhodospirillales bacterium Alpha_05
GACCCCGAGCTGGTCAAGGCCGCCTGCCGCCGCCACCCCGGCCGGATCGCGGTGGGCATCGACGCGCGCGACGGCTTCGTCGCGGTCGAGGGCTGGGCGGAAACCTCCGAGCTCACCGCCGAGGATTTGGCGCTGCGCTTCGCCGACGCGGGCGTCGCCGCGATCATCCACACCGACATCTCGCGCGACGGCGCGATGCAGGGCGCGAACATCGAGGCCTCGGCCAAGCTCGCCGAAGCCTGCGGCATTCCGGTGATCGTTTCGGGCGGCGTCGCGGGCATCGGCGACATCCTCGCGATCGCCGAGAAGCGCGGCAGCGGCATCATCGGCGCGATCGCGGGCCGCGCGCTCTACGACGCCAAGCTCGACCTCGTCGAGGCGCGCCGGATCCTGGCGGAGGCCTGAGCCGATGTTGAGCATGCGCATCATCCCCTGCCTCGACGTCAAGGACGGGCGCGTCGTCAAGGGCGTGAACTTCGTCGATCTGATCGACGCGGGCGACCCGGTGGAGCAGGCGCGGGTCTACGACGCGGCGGGGGCCGACGAACTCTGCTTCCTCGACATCACCGCGAGTTCGGACAACCGCGACACCCTCTACGACGTCGTCAACCGCACCGCCGAGCAATGCTTCATGCCGCTCACCGTCGGCGGCGGGGTGCGCACCGTCGAGGACATCCGCAAGCTCCTCCTCGCCGGGGCCGACAAGGTTTCGATCAACACCGCCGCGGTGCACCGCCCCGAGTTCGTCCAGGAAGCGGCGGAGAAATTCGGCAACCAGTGCATCGTCGTGGCGCTTGACGCGAAGCAGACCGCGCCCGGCAAATTCGAGATCTTCACCCACGGCGGCCGCAATCCGACCGGCATCGATGCGGTGGAATGGGCGCGCCGCATGACCACATATGGAGCAGGAGAAATCCTGCTGACGTCGATGGATCGGGACGGCACCCGCCAAGGCTTCGACCTCGCCCTGACCAAGGCGGTTTCAAGCGCGGTGAACGTGCCGGTGATCGCCTCCGGTGGCGTCGGCACGCTGGAACATCTCGCTGAGGGAATCCGCGACGGCGGAGCGACGGCAGTGCTGGCGGCGTCGATCTTCCACTTCGGTCAATACTCGGTGACCGAGGCGAAGGCCTATCTCGCCGCCCAGGGCATTCCGGTTCGGACCTGACCGGACCACCGAACCTCCAAGGCCGTTGCGAACGGGTGCAAAGGAGACGCCGTGGCGTCGACCGCTCATAAGCCATGGCCGCGCGTGTTCGCGCGGATATTTGCCTGTGGCGCGTTGCTGATCGGTCTCGGCAGCATTGCCGTGTTCGAAGTCCGACGCCTCGACCAGCTCACTCGGCTCGAGGCGGACAAAGCCGCCGTGGTCTCGGCCCAGGTCAACCTGTTCAACGACGTGCTGCATCGGTTGCGCGGCGATCTTTTGATCCTCTCCGGCCAAAGCGAGCTCGACGCGCTCCACCCCGACGCCAAGGACCTCTCCGACCTCGCGCGGGAGTACGCCGAATTCGTGCGTGCCCTCGGGCTCTACGACGCCATTCGCCTGATCGGCGTCGACGGTCGGCAGCTGATCCAGATTCTCAACGGCGAGAGCGGCGAGGTCCACGTCGCGGTCGACCTGCCGGGCGACCGCTTTCGCGATACCCTTGCCCTGGAACGCGCGCGGAGCGCCCCCGGCGGCATGCTGATGCAGAACGACGTCAAGCGCACGGCGGGCGCACCCCACCCGGCGATGCGCTTCGCCATCACCACGCCCGCGGCGGAGCGCGGCGAGCGCAAGATGATCGAGCTCGTCTATCGCGCCGACACCCTGTTCGCGCGGATCCTGCAATACGCGCTGCGCTCCAACACCACCACGATCCTCCTCACCCACGACGGCTACTGGCGTTCCGAAGACGACCGCGATCCTCACTCGTGGTACTACTACGACCTCGCCAGCGGCGCCGCGCCCCTGGCGCTCGCGTATCCCGAGGCGTGGCAGAAGATCTCCGAGGGCGAAAGCGGCACGATCCGGATCGCCAACGGCTTTTTCGTGTTCCGCACCGTCCACCCGGCGATCAAGGGATTCTGGGGGCTCGAGAAGAACATCCCCGGCGGCCCGACCCCCGAAGCGCCCGAGTGGCGGGTGATTTCGTTCGTTTCGCCCGAGACCACCGCCACGCTCGAAGGCCGCATCCTCGAATTCCTCGTCCCCTCCACGCTCGCGGCGCTGCTCACCTGGGGGCTGCTGTCGTGGTCGTTCTCGGTCTACTGGAGCAACCACCGCCGTCGTCAGGCGCGGCTGCTGCATCAGGCCACCACCGACCCCCTCACCGGTGCGCTCAACCGCGCCGCCTTCGACGAACGCCTGCGGGCCGCGCTCGCCCGCTTCGCCGAGACCGGCGAGAGCTGCGCCGTGGTATTCATCGACCTCGACCGCTTCAAGGCGATCAACGACACCTACGGCCACGACGCGGGCGACGCCTGCCTGCGGGAGACGGTGGCGCGGATCCGCGCCGCGATCCGCGATGACGACATCGTCGGCCGCATCGGCGGCGACGAGTTCGCGGTGGTGCTTTCGCCGATCAAGGGCCGCGACGCGGCGCTCGCGGTGCAGGGCAAGATCGCGGCAAAGCTGATCTCCGCGCCGGCCCCCTACGGCAACACCGACGAGCCGATCCACGCCAGCATCGGCCTCGCGGTCTGCCCCGCCGACGGCACCACCGCCGAAATGCTTTTGCGCACCGCCGACAAGGACATGTATGGTGCGAAACGACGCCGGGCGCCCCACGCCTATCCCGAGGATTTTTCCGTTTGAGGCCTCACGCCATGACTGCACATCCCCTCGACGCTCTTTTCGCGGTGATCGCGTCGCGCAAGGGGGCCGATCCGTCCGCCTCCTATTCCGCCAAGCTGTTTTCGCGCGGCCGCCCGAAAATCACCCAGAAGCTCGGCGAAGAAGCGGTGGAGCTGGTGATCGCGGGCTGCGCCGAAGCCGACAAGATCGTGCCGGAGAGCGCCGATCTGCTCTACCACATGCTGGTGCTGTGGGCCGACGCCGGAGTAACGCCGGAAGACGTCTGGGCCGAGCTCGAGCGCCGCTCGGGCACCTCGGGCCTCGACGAAAAGGCGTCGCGCCGCAAGGACTGACCACGCTTCGACACATCGGAGAGGAGACCAAGGTGTACGATCAAGCCAACGTGTTCGCCAAGATCCTGCGCAAGGAAATCCCGGCCAAGGTGGTCCTGGAAACCGAGTACGCGCTCGCCTTCCACGACGTCAACCCGCAGGCGCCGATCCACGTGCTGGTGATCCCCAAGGGCGCCTACGTGTCGATGGACGACTTCTCCGCCCGCGCCACCCCCGACGAAATCGTCGGCTTCGTCCGCGCCATCGGCGAAACCGCCCGCACCCTCGGCGTCGAGGCGGACGGCTACCGCATCCTCAGCAACATCGGCGCGCATGGCGGGCAGGAAGTTCCCCATTTGCACGTCCACATCTTCGCCGGTCGCGCCCTCGGACCGATGTTGAGCAAACGCGACTAAGCGACGGAAATTCCTGTATTTCTATTCGTCAGCGACGGCCGCTCCGGCCGTCGCTCGGCGTTTGGGGCCGGAGTTGGCGGCAATCTAACTGCGCATGGTGTTGCAACGGTCGCGGACGTTCCAGTGCGCCAATGATTTTCCCCCTGTGACGGCGCGCACCGCACGCCAAACCGGCATCGCGGCCCTCCCGGACGGGCGCGAGGCTCCGCAAGTCCGCACCCGCACCGCGCGAAACCCTTGGCCGATGATCGTTGTTTCGTGTGCGGCACACGGGAGCGTGGTGACGTGCGGCGCACCCCCCAGATTTTGTGCTAGTCCGCCACCGCCAACCGCACACCGAGGGCGGCGAACACCGCCGCGAAGCCCCGCTTGAACCAGCGCAGCACCCGCGGCGCGGCAAGGATCCGCTGCCGCGCCGCCGAGGCGCAAACCCCGTAGCCGACGAACACCACGAAGGTCATCGCCATGAACGCGAGACCGAGCACCACCATCTGCCGCGCCGCGTCGGCTCCCGCGTCGGCGGCGACGAACTGCGGCAGGAAGGCGAAGAAGAACACCGTGAGCTTGGGGTTGAGCAGGTTGATCGCGATTGCCCGCACCACCCGGCCCCCCGCGCCGACGGCGGGCAGGCCCGAAACCGGCGCGTCGGCATTGCGCCACATCGACCACGCGAGATACCCGAGGTAAAGCGCCCCGGCGATGCGGATCGCCTGATACGCCACGCCTCCGGCATGCAGCAGCGCCGCCAGCCCGAGCACGCTCGCGGCGAGGTGCGGCACGATCCCGAGGGTGCAGCCGAACGCCGCCGCCAACGCCGCGCGACGCCCGCCGAGCAGGCCGCAGGAGATGGTGTAGACCACGCCGGTGCCGGGAAGCAGCACCACCACCAAAGCCGTCATCAGAAACGAAACGCTGAGCATCGCAGCCTCCTTCAGGTGCGCACCGGGCGGCGGCGATAGGATAGCGCCTCGGCGAGATGGGTGCGGCCGACCGCTTCCGCCCCCGCGAGGTCGGCGATGGTGCGCGCCACCTTGATCACGCGATGATAGCCGCGCGCCGAAAGCTTGAACGCCGACGCGGCTTCGGCGAGGAAGCTGCGGTCGGGCGCGGCAAGGGGAATGCGTTCGTCGAGGGCGCGCCCCTCGACCTCCGCATTGCAGCGCACCTCGGGCAGGTCGGCGAACCGCTCCGCCT
>LUYR01000189.1 GCA_001603335.1 Rhodospirillales bacterium Alpha_05
AATGGTTGATCATCATTTACATCCCGAATCATTTTGCCGTCGCCGCGCCCGCCGCGCGCCGCCGCCGAACCCGAAACCATCCTCGCCGCCGACGCGGTCAAGGTGTGGTTCCCGCTCAAGTCCGGACTGCTGCGCCGCACCACCGGCTACGTCAAGGCGGTGGACGGCGTCGACGTGCGGCTGAAGCGCGGCCGCACCGTCGGCGTGGTCGGCGAATCCGGCTCGGGCAAAAGCACCCTCGGCCTCGCGCTGCTACGCCTGATCGGCTCGGAAGGACGGATCGTGTTCGAGGGCGCGGAGATTTCCGCGATGAAGTCGGCGCAGTTGCGACCGCTGCGGCGCGCGATGCAGGTGGTGTTCCAGGACCCCTACGGCTCGTTGAGTCCACGCCTTTCGGTCGGCGGCATCGTCGGCGAGGGGCTCGACATCCACGCCCCCGGCCTGTCGCGCGACGACCGCCGCGCGCGCATCGGCGCGGCGCTCGCCGAAGTCGGGCTCGAACCCGCGATGCAGGACCGCTATCCGCACGAGTTCTCCGGCGGCCAGCGCCAGCGCATCGCGATCGCCCGCGCGCTGATCCTCGGGCCGCAGGTGCTGGTGCTCGACGAGCCGACTTCCGCACTCGACGTTTCGGTGCAGGCGCAGATCGTCGACCTGTTGCGCGAAATCCAGGAACGCCTCGACATCGCCTTCCTGTTCATCAGCCACGACTTGAAGGTGGTGCGCGCGCTGGCCGACGAAATCCTGGTGATGAAGGACGGCAAGGTGGTGGAATCGGGAGCCGCCGAGGCGGTGCTCAACCGACCGCAGCACCCCTACACCCAGGCGCTGCTCGAAGCGGCGCTCTCGGACCGGCAATTTTAAGGATTCGGCAACAGCTGCGCGGGTAGACTGACGCAGCCGCCAAACGGGGACCGCAATGGCCGACGACGACGACGACGACATCGACATGGAAGCCGCCCTGGCCGAAATCGCGGCCGAGGAAGAGGCGAAAAAGAAAGCCGCCGCCGAAGCCGCGGGCGACGACGACCTCGACATGGCCGCCGCGCTGGCGGAGATCGAGGCCGCCGAGGCGAAGAAAAAGCCCGCCGCCACCGCCGAGCTGCCCGCCCGCGCGACGAACAAGGAAGCGGTCTACGACGTTCCGGTCGAGATTTCCGTGGTGCTCGGCAAGGCGGATTTGCGCGTCCACCAGCTGCTGAAGCTTGGCCGTGGCGCGGTGGTGGAGCTCGACCGCCGCACCGACGAGCCGGTCGACGTGTTCGCCGACAACATCCTGATCGCGCGCGGCGAAGTCACGGTCACCGACGACGACAAGCTCGGCGTCGCGCTCACCGAGATCGTGCGCTCGCTGTTCACCCGCGTCTGAGACTTTCCCTGAATCGTAACGCCGGCGAATCGATTCCGCCGGCGTGCAACTTCATCCGAAGTTAAGGAGCGGCCTGAGGGTCGCTCGCGGCGACGATGGTGTCGCCGAATTCCCGCAGGAACACCGAACCCTTGACGGTGCGCTGGATCAGCACGCTGCGGCGATCCTTGTCGTCCACCTTGCGCTTCACCATCCCGAGTTCGCTCAAGCGGTCGACCGCGCGGGTCACCGCGGGCTTCGACACTTGCAGGATTTCCGCCAGGCCGCGCACGGTGTGGGGCGGCGGGGTGAGGTAGACGGTGAGCAGCAGCGCCATCTGGCGTGCGGAGAGGTCGGGCGCGTCCTGCCGGACGCTCGCGACGCTCACGCGTTGCCAGAGATCCAGCGCCTCGACGGGAGATAGCTTCTGCGACATCACCTTACCTCGGGCGGGCTAACCGTCCGCCGAATAGCGGTACGCGGGGAGGGATTTGTTTCAGTATCGTAATCTATTTACCCGAGGCAGCGCCGGGGCGCAATCCTTAACGGCAAAATTCGGCGGGCGGCGGTGCCCCGCGCCTCAGCGCGGCGCGCCGGGATTGCGGATAAGCTCGTCGCGGAACGCCTGGGCCGCGGGGTGCAGCGGCACGCCGCGACGGGCGATCTGCCCGGCGGCGAAGGTGTTGACGTCGAGGGGGTTGCTGCCGGTGTCGACCTTCATCGCAAGCCACAGGGCGCGGCTCATCGCGGTCACCAGGGTGGCGTCGAGCCCGGCCTTGACCAGTAGCACCGGCACCGTCGCCACCGTCGGCACCGGCGCGCGGCCATAGGCGGAGCGCGGAATCTCGGCGGCGAAGAGGTAGGGGTCGGAGGTTGCCGCCGCGTGGGCGCGGTCGGGGCTGAGCGGCAGGAGCACGCCGCCATGGTCGGCGATCATCTGCACCGCCACCGCCGCGGGCGCATGGGCGAGGAAGATCATCGCGTCGATCTCGCCCGCCGCGAGCGCCCCCGCCGCCGCGTCGGGGTTGAGGGCGATCGCCTGGAATTGCTTCGGCTGGATGCCGTGGGCGCGCAGTACCTCCTCGGCGATCACCGCCGGACCCTGCCCCTCCGCGCCGACTGCGACCTTCCTGCCCTTCAAATCGGCGATCTTCGCCACCGGGCCGCCGTAGCGCACCAAAACGTGCAGGGCTTCGGGCGCGAGAGTCGCCACCGCGCAAAGGTCGGCAAACGGCCCGGTCTTCTGGAACGCGGCGCGCCCGGTGAGGGCGTCGTGCGCCATGCCGGAATAGGCGAGCGCCGCGTCGATCGCGCCGTCGCGCAGCGCCTCGATGTTGGCGACGCCGCCTTCGGTCGACTGGGCCAGCGCGATCAGGCCGGGAACGCCGCAGCTGCCGTTGCGCTCGCATGGGCGCGAGCCCGGCGGATTGCTGATCGCGCCGCTGATCCAGCCCGCGGCGGGGAACAGGGTGCCGCCGATCGGCCCCGCGCCGATGCGGAAAAACCGGACATTCTGGGCGAGAGCGGGAGACGCGCCGACCAGCAGGGCGGCGGCGAGGCCGCCGAGCAGGGCCGCACGACGGGAAACCGTTGCGGCCCCATATCGGGGGGCGGTCTCCGTCCGTGCATCTGCGGCATCGCCCATTGCGGCTCTATCCCTGGCGGCGTGTATGGCACTCTAGCATAATCACAAAGTGTCCGTCACCGGGGCGTGCAAGCCCTGCCGCAGATCGCGGCGCGCAAGGATGCGGAATCGCACGGAAAGCAGCGTCGCCGACACCACCGAACCGCAGAGAATCGCCGCGAACAACCCGGTGACGCCCCAGCCCAGGCGGCTGCCGAGCAACCAGCCACCCGGCATCATCACCAATAGGTAGGCGCAGGATTGCAGCACGCTCGGCATCCACACCTCGCCGCGGCCGCGCAGCGCGTTGGACATCACCGCCTGCGCGCCGTCGAGCGGGATGATCACCGCGATCCAGGTCACCAGGGCCGCCGCCACCGGCAGCACCACCGGATCGTCGGTGTAGAACCCCGCCACCGCCGCAGGGATGCACAGGAACGCCACGACGATCGGCGAGGTCAGCACGGTGTTGAGGCCGAGGCCGGTCCAGCCCGCGCGCTCGGCATCCGCCGCGTCGCCGCGCCCGACCGCATGG
>LUYR01000190.1 GCA_001603335.1 Rhodospirillales bacterium Alpha_05
GTAGTTGAAGCGGATGCGCGGCGCGGCGGTCGGATCGGCGGAGGCGAGCCGCACCCAACCCCGGCTTTCCGGCCGCATCGGGCCGATGTGGGCCTGGTAGCCGTGCATCTTCTGCATCCCCGAGCCGTCGTAGGCGGCGGCGACGGGGAGGAAGTGGAATTGCAGGTTGGGGTGCTCGACCCCGGCCTCGGAGCGGATGAATCCGCCCGCCTCGAAGTGGTTGGTCGCGCCCGGTCCCTTGCCGCGCAACAGCCAGTCGAGGCCGATCGGCAGCTGCCGCCAGGGCTTCATCACGCCGAAGAGGGTATCGGCGGTCTTGCACTTGTACTGGACGTAGATCTCCGGGTGGTCCTGGAGGTTCTCGCCGACGCCGTTGAGCGGCGCGACGACGTGGATGCCGTGCTGGCGCAGCGCCTCGGGGCTGCCGATGCCGGAGAGCATCAGCAATTGCGGCGAATTGAACGCGCCGCCCGCGAGGATCACCTCGCGCGCCGCCCGCAGCTTGCGGACCTTGCCCTTGCGCACCAGCTCGACGCCGGTGGCGCGGGTGCCGTCGAACAGCACCCGGGTGGCGAGGGTGCGATCGACCAGGGTGAGGTTCCTGCGCTTCAGCGCGGGGCGGAGATAGGCGGTGGCGGTGGAACTGCGGCGGCCCTTGCCGACCGAGCGGTCCATGGGGCCGAAGCCTTCCTGCTGCATGCCGTTGAGGTCCTCGGTGCGCGGATAGCCCGCCTCGACCCCGGCCCGGATGAAGGCGTCGTAGAGCGGCGTCCAATGGGTGCCGCGAGTCACCTGGGTCGGGCCGCCGACGCCGTGGTAGGGCGTCTGGCCGACTTCGGGGAAGTTCTCGCAGGCCTTGAAGTAGGGCAGGCAGTGGGCGTAGCTCCACGACGGATCGCCGGATTCCTCGGCCCAGCGGTCGTAGTCGCGGCCATGGCCGCGGATGTAGCACATGCCGTTGACCGAACTCGACCCGCCCCAGACCTTGCCGCGCGGCTGGTACATCCGGCGATCGTCGACGTAGGGCTCGGGCTCGGTTTCGAACGCCCAGTTGAAGGTCTTGGTCATCAGCGGCCAGGCGAATGTCGCGGGCATGTGGATGTAGAGGCTCAAGTCGCGGCCCCCGGCCTCGACCAGCAGCACCGAGACATCGGGGTCTTCGGTGAGGCGGTTGGCGAGGACGCAACCGGCGGAACCGGCGCCGACGATGACGTAGTCGTATTCGGACTTCAGGTGTTTCATCAGTAGGGGGCCTCCACGTGTCCGGGCTCGACGTAGATGCTCTTGAGCGACGTCACTTCGGCGATCGCGGCGAGGCCGTTCTCGCGGCCGAGGCCGGACTGTTTACAGGCGCCGAAGGGCATTTCGACGGGGGTGATGTTGTAGGTGTTGATCCACACCACGCCCGCCTCGAGCCGCGCGGCGATGCGGTGGGCGCGGGAGACCTCGCGGGTGATCACCCCGGCGGCGAGGCCGAAGGGGAGGGAATTGGCGCGGGCGATCGCGTCGTCCTCGTCGGTGAAGGCGAGCACCGCCATCACCGGGCCGAAGATTTCCTCGCGGCAGATCGTCATCGCGTCGGTGCAGTCGGCGAACACCGTCGGCAAAACGAAGTTGCCGCTCGCGAGGGCGGGCTCGGCGGGCGCGCCGCCGCCGACGACGAGGGTGGCGCCTTCGCGCTTGCCGGTGTCGATGTAGGCGAGAACCTTGTCGCGATGCCCGGGGCTGATCAGCGGTCCGACCTGGGTTGCCGGGTCGAGCGGGTCGCCGAGCTTCAGTCGGCGGGTGCGGTCGACGAGACGGCGGAGGAATTCGTCCTTCACCGCCGCGTGGACGAACACCCGCGTGCAGTTGGTGCAGATCTGCCCCTGGGTGTAGAAGTTGCCGAGCATCGCCGCGCTCACCGCGTCGTCGAGGTCGGCGTCGGCGCAGACCAGGAGCGGCGACTTGCCGCCAAGTTCGAGGGTGACGCGCTTGCACGTCGCCGCGCTCGCCGCCATCACCGCCTTGCCGGTGCCGACCTCGCCGGTGAACGACACCTTGGCGATGCCGGGGTGGGCGGTGAGGATTTTCCCCACTTCGCCGTCGCCCTGGACGACGTTGAACGCGCCGGGCGGCAGCCCCGCTTCGATGAGGATTTCCGCCAGCAGCAGCGCCGAGAGGGGCGTCAGTTCGGCGGGCTTGAAGATCATCGCGTTGCCTGCGGCGAGGGCCGGGGCGGCCTTCCAGCAGGCGATCTGGAACGGATAGTTCCACGCGCCGATGCCCGCGACCACGCCCAGGGGTTCGCGCCGGGTGTAGAACCACGGGCCGCCGAGGTCGCGCTGCTCGCCGCCGATGGTCGGCGCGATCCCGGCGAAGAAGTCGAGGCAGTCCGCGCCGGAGTCCACGTCCGCCGTCGGGGTCTCGGAGAGCGGCTTGCCGCCGTCCAGGCTTTCGAGCCGCGCGATCTCGTCGCG
>LUYR01000191.1 GCA_001603335.1 Rhodospirillales bacterium Alpha_05
CCCTTTGCGGCGCTGCTGCTGCGCAACTATCCCGCCGATCTCGGCTTGCCGCGCTACGGCGAAACCGAACTCCATCATCCGCCGGTGTCGCGCGTCAACCCGGCGCGGCGCGCGCTGATCGCGCTCGGGCACGGCGTGCGGTCTCGGGATTTCTGGCTGCTCTCGGGCACGTTTTTCATCTGCGGCGCGTCGACCAACGGCTTGGTCGGCACCCATCTGATCCCGCTCTGCGTCGACTTCGGCTATACCGAAGTGGTGGGGGCGAGCTTGCTGGCCGCCATGGGGGTGTTCGACATGATCGGCACCACCGCCTCGGGCTGGCTGAGCGACCGCTACGACAGCCGCAAGCTCCTGGCGTGGTACTACGGGCTGCGCGGGCTGTCGCTGATGTTCGTGCCGTTTGCGTTCGGCTACGACACCCTCGGGCTTTCGGTGTTCGCGGTGTTTTACGGGCTCGATTGGATCGCCACGGTGCCGCCGACGGTGCGCCTGGCGGGGAAAGCCTTCGGCGACGACAACGCCGCATTGATGTTCGGCTGGATTGCGGTGGCGCACCAGATCGGCGCGGCGTTCGCGGCCTGGACCGCGGGCTTCATCCGCACCGCCTACGGCGACTACTTCACCGCGTTCTTCGGCGCCGGTGTGCTCTGCCTTTTGGCGGTGGTGATGGCGCTTTCGATCGGGCGGCGGCCGGAGCCGCGCCCGACCCTTCAGGCGGCCTGACGGCCCGGGGCGTTATTCGCCCCGGATCGCCGAGAGGATGCCGTCCACCGCCACCTTGAGGTCTGTGGTCTGGCGCAGGAGGTTGTTGCACTCGTCGGAGAGCCTGCCCGACGCGGTGTGGGCTTCCGCCGCGGTTTCCACCACCGAAGCGATGGATTCCGACACCGTCTTGGTGCCGTGCGCGGCTTCCTGCACGCTGCGGCTGATCTCCGAGGTCGCGGCGGTCTGCTCCTCGATCGCCGCCGCGATCGAGGCGGTGACGTTGTCGATTCCGGCGATGCGCTGCGACACCGTGGCGATCGCCGACACCACCTGGCGGGTTTCCGCCTGGATGCTGTTGATCTGCTCGGTGATGTCCTGGGTCGCCTTGGCGGTCTGGTTGGCGAGCGTCTTGACCTCGCCCGCGACCACCGCGAAGCCCTTGCCGGCCTCGCCCGCGCGTGCCGCCTCGATCGTCGCGTTCAAAGCCAGCAGGTTGGTCTGGCTCGCGATGTCGTTGATCAGGCTGATCACCTCGCCGATGCGCTGCGCCGCGGTTGCGAGCAGGCCGACGCGGGCGTTGGCGTTTTCCGCGTCCGCCGCGGTTTCCCGCGCGTTGGACGAGGCTTCCTGGACCTGCGAGGCGATCTCGCGGATCGAGGCGGAGAGCTCTTCCGATGCCGAGGCCACGGTGTCGACGTTGCGCGAGGCCATGTCCGAGGCTTCGCTCACCGTACGCGCTTCCGAGGAGGTGCGTTCGGCGTTGTTACTCATCACCCGCGCGAGCTCGGTGAGGTTCCGCGCCGTCGATGAGGTGCCGCGCAGCACGTCGCCGATCGCGGTCTCGAAGTCGTCGGCGAGCTTCATCATCAGTTCCTGGCGCTCCGCCGACTGTTCCGCCTCGCGGGCGCTCACGTCGGTTTCGAGGCGATGGCGCTCGCGGGCGTTCTGTTTGAAGACGTCGACCGCCTTTGCCATCTCGCCGATCTCGTCGGTGCGGTCGCGGTAGGCGATCTCGGCGTCGAGGTCGCCTTCGGCAAGGCGCTTCATGCTCGCGGTCATCGCGCTGATCGGCCGCGAGATCTGGCGTCCGACCCAAGCGGAGGGAAGCACGATGAGGAGCAGGAACGCGACGGAAACGAGGAGCAGCTTGTAGGTGATCCGGCCGGTTTCCCGCGTGACGTCGTCGACGTAGATGCCGGTGCCGATCATCCAGCCCCACGGCTTGAAGCCGATGGTGAAGCTGACCTTGGGTTCGGGAGTCGGGGATCCGGGTTTTTCCCACATGTAATGGGTGATCGCGTGGCCCTGGCGGCCGATCTGATCGGCGAAGTCGCGGATGATCGCGAAGCCGTGGGCGTCCTTCATGTCGATCAGGTTCTTGCCTTCGAGCGCCGGCTTCGTCGGCAGGAGGAGGTTGGTCCCGTCGGTGGCGTAGATGTAGGTGTAGCCCTCGCCCTCGTCGTAGCGCAGGCCGCGCAGCGCCGACTTCGCGGCGGCCTGCGCGTCGGCGACGCTCATCCGTCCCTCGGTGGCTTCGCGTTCGTACCCGGCGACGATGGCGGTCGCGCTTTCGGCGACGGTGCGGATCTTTTCGATCCTGTCGTCCATCATCTGTCCGGTGATCATCGAGCGGGCGACCAGCACGATGGCGGCGAAACCCGCGGCGGCGATGATGATCGGGAGCCAGACTTTCTTGGAAACGCTGAGGTTTAGCGCCATGGTGATGAACCTTAAACCGGAGGACGATACTCTGGGTCGTTGCGAGACCGAAAACAAGTTTAGCACGAACGATTACGTTTTGGTTGCGCCTATTTTACCGAACCGGAATATGCTTAACTCCTCTTGCGCACACACGAAACGGAGCAGAAGAGGGCGTCAAAAACCTCCTTGCGTTCAACCCGTGGTGTATCCGAGCTGGTGGGGCAACCACAGCGCGATCGCGGGGAAGGCGATCACCAAGCCGATCGCCATCGCCATCGAGACCACGAACCAGATCACCCAGCGCGCCGTCGCCTCGATGCTCACGTCGCCGACCTTGGCGGTGACCATCAGGTTGACCGCAACCGGCGGCGTGAACTGGCCGATCGCGATGTTCATCGCCATCAGGATGCCGAACCAGGTCGGATTCCAGCCGAAGCGATCCATCAACGGAATCAATAGCGGCAGGGTGATCAGGTAGATCGAGATGCCGTCGAGCACCATGCCCGCGAGCAGCAGCACCACCATCACCAGCAGCAGCACCATGGTGCCGTTGTCGGAAAGCGAAAACAGCAGATGCGCGCCTTCGTCGAACGCGCCGAGGGTGCTGCCCGCCCAGGCGAAGATGCCTGCGAGCGACATGATGATCAGGATCACCGCCGAGGTCTGCGCGGAATCCACCAGGGCGCGGTAGATGTCGTGCCAGGAGAGGGTGCGGTAGATCAGCAGGCCGACGACGAGGCCGTAGGCGACCGCCACCACCGCCGCCTCGGTCGGGGTGAAAGCGCCGGTGCGCAGGCCGCCGAGGATGATCACCGGCGCCATCAGGCCCGGAACCGCACCGACGAAGCTCTTGCCGAGCGGCGGCCGGTCGTCGGATTCGAGGTGGCCGAAGTCGTTGCGGCGGCTGATCCACAGCGTCGGCAGGATCACCGAGAGGCCCGCGAGCAGGCCGGGGATCACGCCCGCGGCGAACAGCGCGCGCAGGTCGAGGCCGGGCACCATGATCGAATAGACGATCAGTGCGATCGACGGCGGAATCAGGATCGCGGTGGACGCCGAGGCGGCGATCACCCCGGCGGAGAAGGCGCGCGGGTAGCCCGCCTTCGCCATGCTCGGGATCATCACGGTGGCGACCGCGGCGGCGTCCGCCGGGCCCGAGCCCGACATCCCGCCCATCAGCATGCACACCAGCACCGCGACCACCGCGAGGCCGCCGCGCCGGGGCCCCACCAGGGCGGAGGCGAACTCGACGAGTTTCCCCGCGACGCCGGAGCGCTCGAAGATCATGCCGGTGAGGACGAACAGGGGGATCGCGATCAGGGGGTACTTGGCGATGCCGTTGTAGGTGTTGGTGCCGATCGTGCCGAGGGCGTAGGTGTCGAGCCCGGCGAGGATGCCGACGACCCCCGCGAGGCCGAGCGCCACCGCGATCGGCAGGCCGAGGACGAGCAGAACCACGAAGCTGGCGAGCAGCGCGAACGAAGCGTCCATCATGCCGCTCCGCCGTGACGGAACAGGCGGTGCAGGCGGCGCGCGATACTCGCGAGAATCCAGCCGCAAAGCAGCGGCAGCCAGACCGTGTAGATCCAGTTGGGGTAGCCGAGGCCGGGCGAGGTTTCCTCGTACTGCCATTCGTCGAAGGCGAACAGCGCGCCATAGTACAGCACCATGACGAACAGCACCGCCGAGAGCGCCAGGCCGAGGCCGTCGATGAGGCGGCGATGGCGCGGCAGGAGGTTGCGGAAGAACACGATGCGGATGTGGCCGTCGCCCGCGAACGCCACCGCCGAGCCGATCAGGGTCATGAACACCAGCAGGAACACCGAGTATTCCTCGGTGAAGGCGAATGAAACGTCGGTGAGGTAGCGCACGATCACGTTGGCGAGGCTGATCGCGCAGATCAATCCCATGGCGGCGGCGCAGAGCACCTCGTCGAAACGGAAAGGCCGGCCCCCTTGCGGGGGCTGACCGGCTGATGCCTTGAAAGACAACGGAAACTCCCGGGCTGGCTTATTTCTGTGCGACGCTCTTCTCGGCCGCCTTGACCAGGTCCGGACCGATCTTCTTGGTCCAGTCCGCATACACGGCGCGGGTCTTGGCGACAAACTGGGCGCGTTCCGCCGGGGTGAGTTCGGTGACCGTCACGCCCTCGGCCTTGATTTCCTTGAGCGCGGTTTCGTCGCCGTCGCGCGAGGCCTTGATCCCGACCTTGCCGGCCTCGATCGCGGTTTCGCGCAGGATCTTCTGGTCTTCCGGAGTAAAGCTCTGCCACACCCGCTGGTTGACCGCGAAGATCAGCGGATCGTTCACGTAGTTCCAGTGGGTCAGGTAGACTTGGCCGACGGTCTGAATCTTGGCGATCTTGAACACCGTCACCGGGTTTTCCTGGCCGTCCACCGCCTTGGTGGTGAGCGCGGGTTTGGCGTCGGCCCAGCTCATCTGCGTCGGGTTGGCGCCGAGCGCGGTGAAGATGTCGTTGTAGAGCGGCGAGCCGACGACGCGAATCTTGAGGCCCGCGAGGTCGTCCGGGGTGTGGATCTCGTGCTTCGAGTTGCTCACCTGGCGGAAGCCGTTCTCGGCCCAGCCGAGGGGCTCGACGCCCTTCTTGCGCAGCACGTCGAAGAGTTCCTTGCCCACCGGGCCCTGGGTCAGGCGGTCCATCGCCGCGTGGTCGGGCAGCAGGAAGGGCAGGGAGAAGAGATTGAGTTCCTTGACCTGGGGCGACCAGTTGATCGTCGAGCCGATCGCCATGTCGATGATGCCCTGGCGCATCGCCGGGAATTCCTTGGTCTGGTCGCCGGAGACCAGCTGGGAATTGGAATAGACCTTGAGGTTGATGCGGCCGTTGGTGCGTTCCTTCACCAGCTCGACCCACTTGTCGGCGGCGATGCCCCAAGGGAACGGCGCGGGCAGCACGGTGGAAACGGTGTATTCCGACTTGTATTCGGCGGCGAAGGCAGCCGACGACGCCAGCAGGGGAGCCACGATCGCGGCGGCGAGCGTCGCGACGGCGAGCTTGCGGGGATGGTGCATTCCGGGGTGTCCTCCTGAGTGGCGGCTTCGTATCGCCGAACAGCGTCGACCGCCTTGATGAACATGTCTGCCGCATGCCATCGCACCGCGAAATCGGCGCAATCACACGAAGCGGATGTTCTTTTTGCCCCAGGAAAAAGAAATATTCAACCGTGCATCGTCCTGGAATTGTCAAAATATTTCCAGGTCCTCGCCCGCGGGTCAGGCGATCTCGAGGCGATTTCGGCCGTTGGCCTTGGCCGCGTAGAGCGCCGTATCGGCACGCTTCAGCATCGCGGATTCGTTTGGGTCGGCTTCCTCGACGCCGGAAACCCCGATACTGAGGGTTGCGCCGACGCTGCCCTGGGGCAGGACGAGGTGGAGCGCCTGCGCGGATTCGCGGATCCGCGTCAGCACCGGGATCGCCGCCTGGATCGCGGTGGCGGGGAGAATCACGCCGAACTCCTCGCCGCCGAGACGACCGAAGCAGTCGGAATCCCGGATCAGCTTGGTGCAATTCTTGGCGAGCGCCTTCAAAACCGAATCCCCCGCAGGATGGCCGAAGGTATCGTTGACCGCCTTGAAGTGGTCGAGGTCCAGCATCGCGAAGGTGAGCGGCGTGCGGCTGCGGCGCGCCCGGGTGAACTCGTGGTGGAGGATGGTGAGGAAGCGCCGGCGGTTGCAGCAGCCGGTCAGCGAGTCGGTGCTTGCCATCGCCTTGAGCTTGCGTTCGAGCGACTTTCGCCGGGTTGCGTCGTGGATGAACGAGATCAGCGCGACGCTGCCGTTGTAGAGGATCGGGCCGGAGTAGACGTCCACCTCCTGCACCGAGCCGTCGCGCAGGCGGTGGGAAAACTCGAAGTGGTGGCGGCGTGCCGCCACCGCCTGTCGAATCCGCTCGGCGATCTCGGACTTGGAGAGGGTGTTGATCTCGCTGATGTGGCGGGTCAGAAGTTCGGCGCGGCCGTGGGCGTAGCGCCGCACCGCGGCGTCGTTGGCATCGAGGATGATGCCGGTCTCGGGCTCGATGATCAGGATGGCGGCGTGGTGGACGTTCATCAGCGCTTCGACGCGATCGGCGAGGAAGCGGTTTGCGCGGATCAGTCCCTGGCGCTCGGCGAGCAGCGCAGCGACCTCGGCGGGCGACGGAGTCGGTGCGATTTCGGAGAATTCCGTCACGAGCTCGATCATCGCCTCACCTGCAAATCGTGGAATACGGGTGTTGTGGCGAGATTAGCACGGAAGGCTTGTCTGGAAACCCTCTCTCTGCGCGAATTTTGGGCTGGGGAGGGGCTTTCTCAGAGCGACCAATTCCGCGCCCGCGAATGCATGTAAAACGCACTCTGAAGGAGGTTGACGCGCATACCCAAGTGGCGCATAGGGATAATACCCATAAGGTTTGTTGGGTTTTGTGTCAACCAACCAAGGACTCCAAGGGGTGATCCCATGAGCTCGAGTGTGAGAAATCTGAGACTTCTGGCGTTGGGTTTGGCGGTCACGGGTGCGGCGCAGGCGGCGCAGGCCGACGACGGGCTCGGCGCAGGCGACTGGCTGTTCCGCGTGCGCGGGCTGGCGGTAATTCCGGTCGAAAAAGGCCATGACGATCAACTGAACGGCAAAATCGCTCTCGGCGACGCCTACGTGCCGGAAATCGACATGACCTACTTCTTCACCGATTACGTGTCCGCCGAGTTGATCGCGGCGACGACGCGCCACTCGGTGAAGGACAAAGGCAGTAGCGCGGGCGATCTCAACCTCGGGCATGTCTGGCTGCTGCCGCCGACCCTGACGGCCCAGGTCCACCCTCTGGGGCGCAACCGCTTCGACCCCTATCTCGGCGCGGGCATCAACTACACGATGTTCTACGGCTCGGGCGGGACCCAGGACATCGGCGGGCAAAAAGCCAAGGTCGAGTACGACAACCGCTTCGGCTACGCGTTCCAGGCGGGCGTCAACTATCAGATCGACGATTCCTGGTTCCTCAATCTCGACGTGAAGAAGCTCTATCTGTCCACCTCGGCCCATGTGATGGTCGGCGGGGTGGAGGCGACCCGGGCGTCGGTGGATATCGACCCCTGGCTGGTCGCGGTCGGCGTCGGCTATCGGTTCTGACACACAGCCTTCGTGCCCCGGCAGCATGCGCCGCCGGGGCTTTGTGGCTCACACCAGCAAATTGTCGCCGCGCACCGCCGCGAGCATCGCGTCGGTGACCTGGCGCGTCGTCGCCGTGCCGCCAAGATCGGGGGTGTGGAGCGCGGGGTCGGCGGTGACGCGCTCGACCGCGCGCATCAGCTGCTCGGCGGCCGATGCCTCCCCCAGGTGTTCCAGCATCATCACCGCGGTCCAGAACGTCGCCACGGGGTTGGCGATACCTTTTCCCGCGATGTCGAAGGCGGAGCCGTGGATCGGCTCGAACATCGAGGGGAAGGTGCGCTCCGGATTGATGTTGGCGGTGGGCGCGATGCCGAGCGATCCCGCGAGCGCCGCCGCGAGGTCGGAGAGGATGTCGGCGTGGAGGTTGGTGGCGACGATGGTATCGAGGGTGGCGGGCTTCAGCACCATCCGCATCGTCATCGCGTCGACCAGCATCTTGTCCCACGCGACGTCGGGGAATTCCCGCGCCACCTCGGCGGCGATTTCGTCCCACATCACCATACCGTTGCGCTGCGCGTTGGATTTGGTGACCACCGTGAGGTGCTTCTTCGGTCGCGAGCGGGCGATCTCGAACGCGTAGCGGAGGATCCGCGTCACCCCGGCGCGGGTGAAGATCGAAACCTCGGTGGCGACTTCGATCGGCAGGCCGACGTGGCTGCGGCCGCCCTGGCCCGCGTATTCGCCCTCGGAGTTTTCGCGCACGATCACCCAGTCGAGGTCGCCCGGCGCGATCCCGCGCAACGGGCTCTCGATTCCCGGCAGGATCCGGGTGGGGCGGACGTTGGCGTATTGGTCGAAGGGCTGGCAGATCGCGAGGCGCAACCCCCAGAGGGTGACGTGGTCGGGAACGTCGGGCGCGCCCACCGCGCCGAAGAAAATCGCGTCGAAATCCTTGATCCGCTCGCGTCCGTCGGCGGGCATCATCACGCCGTGGCGCTTGTAGTAGTCCGAGCCCCAGTCGAAGGTTTCGACGTCGAGCGCGAAGCCGCCGTTGCGCGCGGCGGAGCTGGATGCCATCAGCCGGAGCTGGCGC
>LUYR01000192.1 GCA_001603335.1 Rhodospirillales bacterium Alpha_05
AGGACAGGCGGGTCCTGGTCCGCCAGCGCCTCGGAGGTTTCGCGGGCGATGATCGTGCGCGCGGCCGAGCGGTTGAGAACGAACCGCACGACGAGCTGTGGCCGGAATATCCGCGCCTCCTCGACCAACCGCAGGATCTCGGCAGAGGCCCAGCCATCGAAAGGCGAGGGTTGCACGGGGATGAGAACGATGTCGGCGGCGAGCAGGGCCGAGCGCATCAATCCGGCGACGCGGGGCGGCCCGTCAATGACGACGTGGTCCGCGTTGCGGGCAAGTTCGGGCGCTTCACGATGCAGCGTGTCGCGCGCAAGGCCGATGATGCCGAAGAGCCTTGGCAGGCCCTCCCTCGCACGCTGCTCCGACCAGTCGAGTGCCGAGCCCTGGGGGTCGGCATCGACAAGCGTGACCCGATCTCCGCGTCGTGCCCATTCACCGGCCAGGTGCAGGGCAAGGGTGGTCTTTCCCACGCCACCCTTTTGATTGAGGAGCGCCACGATCATGATGCACCTCCGGCGTTTCGCGGATCTGATGCATCGGTGAAGGGGGCCGGGCCGGCGTCCTGATCGGGGTTTTCCCCAGAGTGCCGGTCTCTTAAGAAGTTAGATTCTCTGTTAGACTCTAAGTTAAGGGCGCGATTATCTGTTTGCTCATCGGAACTTAACGCTGGTTCGGGTTCCCGATAGCACGAGGGCGCGGTTCCCGATGGCACGATAGTCCGGGTTCCCGATAGCACGACGGCGTCCACAGCTTCTCCACAAGACGCCGGCTCGAAAGCAAGCAGGGTGCGGCGCGGCTCGAATTCGAGGAACAGGCGATAGCCCGGTAGCGCCTGCCGTTTAACGATGGCGCGCAGTTCGAAGGCGAACCGTTTGAATGGCGAGAGGCTGCCGGACTTGAGATAGAGGTGACGGAAGTCGAAGCTCCAGCCGCGCGCCTGTTTGCCGCCGTGCTTGCGGACGATCCTGTAGAGCCAGCGGTCGAGCCCGCCGGTCAGCCCGAAATAGGCCCGGTCGATGGTGAGGATGAGCGCATCGTCGAGCACGGCCTTGTAGAACCAGTCCGGGACGATGAGTTCGATCCCCTCGGGATTGCCGCGCGCATCGCTGCGCTCCGTCCATTCGTTGATCCAGGAGAAGCGGTGCATGCGCCGCGCCGTCCTGTCCGCGGCGCTGGAATGCGCCTTCGGATTGCGTGGCGGCTGACGTAGCGTCGTCGCCACCGTCGTCGATTGCAGGCGGTCGAGGGCCGCCTTGAGACGCTGGTAGTCGCGCGCGCCGGTACCGCGGCCGATGAAGGTGAGGATCTGGTAGGGCGTCGCTGCCATCAGGCGTGAGGTGCGGAAGCCATTGTCGCGAGCCTCGACGATCTGGCTGGCCGCCCAGATCAGGATATCGGCGTCCCAGATGGTCGCCATTCCGTGTTCGGGCACGGCCTCCACCCGGATCGCCACCGCGCCGGAACGATAATCGATCGGTGTGGAGCGGAGAGACTTGGCGAGGCTGAAGAAAGGGTAGGCCATGAGGTCCTGCGCATCGCGGGGCGCGAGATCGCTGGGGAGGGCGCGAAACAGTTCGAGTTGCTGCCTCTCCGATGTGCGGGATCGCGCCATGGTTGGAGATCAGCGGCGGTTGATGCCACGCGGGATGTCGTCGTGCCGCTTGGCGGGCAGCACCTTGCCGGCGCCGGGGTCGGAGGTCGATGTCTTGGCGCCGCGGTTAGCCCAGGCTTGCAGGTCTTCGACCGAATAGACGACCCGGCCGCCGAGCTTGCGATAAGCGGGGCCTGTGCCGTAGGTGCGGTGTTTTTCGAGCGTCCGGCCGGATAGGCCGAGGAAGCGCGCGGCCTCGGGGGTTCTCAGATAGCGTGGCGGCAGGTTGGTGGGTGTCGCGGACATGATCGTGCCTCCGTGGTCCTTGGGACGACCGCCGGATATCGGCGGTTCGACGGGAGCACGGTGGCGGAGAAGGCGCGGCGAGAGGGAGTGCGATGATGCGACGG
>LUYR01000193.1 GCA_001603335.1 Rhodospirillales bacterium Alpha_05
TACTCGATCTGCCGCGCCTGCTAAAGCGGGAGGATCCCTGCGCCGAGCATGCGGCGTGGCTGGCGGCGCGGCCGTGGCGGCGCACCGGCAACCGCGTCGGGCTGGTGTGGGCGGGCAATCCGGCGCACCATAACGATGCGCGGCGCAGCGCAGGGTTTGCACCGTTTCTCGCGTTGCGACGGGTTGCGGGCGTCGACTTCCGGCATTTCCAGTGGGGCGCGGAGACCGCGCAGACCGCCGCCTGGCCCGACCTCGTGGACGCCACCGCCGGAGCCGCCGACTTCGCCGACACCGCGCGGGAGCTTGCGGCGTGCGACCTGCTGATTTCGGTCGATACCGCGGCGGTGCATCTCGCGGGCGCGCTCGGGGTGCCCGCATGGGTTCTGGTGCCCGACGTGCCCGACTGGCGCTGGGGCGCGACCGGGGCGACGACGCCCTGGTATCCCCGTGCCACGGTGTGGCGGCAGGCCTCGCGCGGCGGCTGGAACGAGCTTCTCGATTGCATCGCCGAGGCGCTGATCGGGTGGCGAATCTAAACCGGGTGTGGAGTTGGGAGGGCAGGCGCGCTACAGTCGCCTGCCTGCGGTCACTCATGCGAGAGGTTGCGATGACGAAAAGGGATGTTCTGCGTGCGACGTTTGCCGCCGTGATGGTGGCAACCGCGATTGGCGCTCCGGCGCACGCCGACGACGGCCAGGTCTGGGGCGCGGACACCTTGACCTCGCGGGTGCTGACGATCTATGCCGACGGCTTCGCCCAGGTCGAGGAAGTGCGCTCCGGGGACATTCCGAAGGGCTCGCTCCGCCTCCGAATTTCCGACGTCGCGTCCGGGATCGTGCCGGAATCCGCGATCTTGCGCGGCGACAAGGTGACGGTGCGGGAAATGTCGATGCGCCCCTCGCTGGTCGACCCCCACGCCCTTCTGATCGGCGCGCTCGGCAAGACCGTCAAGGCGGTGCGTCAGGACCCGCGCACCGGCGAGGACAAGGTGGAGAACGCCACGTTGCTGGTGCTCGAACCCCGCCCGGTGCTGCGCATCGGCGACCGCATCGAGATCAACTATCCCGGCCGCATCGTCCTGCCCGCCACCGCCGACATGCCGATGCCGGGTTCGGCCCAGCTTGACTTCGGCGTCGAAAGCACTCTCGCGGCACGCCGGGGCTTGACCCTGCAATACCTCCTGCCCGGCCTGCGCTGGCAGGCGGATTACGCGGCGCTCTATGACGAAGCCAAGGACCAGCTGAGCGTCAACGGCTGGATCAGCGTCGCCAACGGCAGCGACGACAGCTTCCGCAACGTATCGCTGCGGGTGGTGGCGGGCAACGTCGCGCGCCTCTCCGAACCCAACGAAATGGCAACCTTCCGCGCCCAGCCGAAAATGGCGATGATGGACGAGTCGATGCGCCCGCCGGCGGTTGCGGGATACCGTCTCTATCCGGTGTCGAAAGCGGTTTCGATCGATGCCGGCGAGCGCAAGCAGGTCGCCTTCCTCGAACGCGGCGTGATTCCGGTTCGCCGCACCTATCGGATCGTCGATCCGGTCGGGGTTTTCCGTGCGGCGCCAGGGAGTTGGCCGCGCCGCGGGGCCTTCCTGCGGCTCGCGTGGGACAACCTGCCGAACGCCACGGGCGTCGGTATTCCGCTGCCAGCGGGAACGGTGCGGGTGATGGCGCTCAGGAACGGCGAGGCCGACCTGTTCCTCGGCGAAGATCGAATCGACCACACCCCGGAGGGTGGGGAGGTCGTCGCGCAGCTCGGCCGGGTGGTCGACGTGGGCTACGAGGCGCGCCGCCTCGATTACCGCGATATTTCGCGTAATGCGAGCGAACAGCGCTTCACCCTGACGCTGTTTAACGACGGTGAACGCCCCGCGGAAATCGAAGTCGCGCAGACTTTTCCTGGGCAGTGGGCGATTTTTGAAGAGGATACGACCCACACTCGACGCGATGCACAAACCGCGGTGTGGAAGGCCGTGGTCCAGCCGAAAGAGCGGACCAGCATTACCTTCTCGGTGAGAATCACCACCGGAAGTTAACGTCTTCGCGGAAGATTGCGGAAATCTTTTCGATTTGCGCGCAATCAAAGCGGCCAACCAGATGGACTTCGTCCAGGGGTTGGAGTATGCATTTTATTGGGGGAACTATCTCTAAAGGTGGGGAAATTGGAAGACAAGAATGCAATGGCCTGGACCGACGAAATGGTCGCGGAACTGGCACGTCTGTGGGAGCAGGGTCTTTCCACGGGGGAGATCGGGAAACAGCTCGGGGTCTCGAAGAACGCGGTGGTGGGCAAGGCGCATCGCCTCGGCCTGACCGGGCGTCCGTCGCCGATCAAGCGCACCGCGCCCAAGCAGAAGACCGAAAAGCAGGCGTCTCTCGTCGATCTCGGTCCGAACTGCTGCCGCTGGCCGATCGGCGATCCGCGCGACGCCGGTTTTCATTTCTGCGGCAAGAAGGCGCTGCCCGGCAAGCCCTATTGCCCGGAGCACGCAGGCGTCGCCTACGTGAATACCAGCAAGAAGTCCGAGCCTTCTCCGGAATAAGCTCAGCGGGCTTTCGCGGGTTCGCGGGAGAGGAATACGGCGGCTGTCGCACCCGTTGTCGCGAGTGCGGCCATGCTCAAGTATCCGAGCCCGCCGAAGGCCGCGTAAATTCCTCCCGAGGCCACCGTCGCGAGGCCCAGGACCACGCCGTTCCCCATTGCGGCGTAGAGCCCTAACGCGCGTCCGGTGAGGCCGGGCGCGATCTGCCGCGCGAGAAAGTGCATCGCGCCCAAGTGGGTCGCGCCGAAGGTGAGGCCGTGCAGGCACTGCAACGGCAGCAGGAGCCAGGGGTCGATGACGAACGGCATCAGCCCCCAGCGCACCACGCCGCCGATCCCGCCGACCAGGATCAGCCGTACCGCGCCGAACCGCCGCACCAGCGCGCCCGAAAACCCGAACACCACCACCTCCGCCGCCACGCCGATGCCCCAGAGCGCGCCGATCCAGGTGTGGTCGATGCCGTTGCGCTGCCAATGCAGGGTGCCGAAGCCATAATACATCGCGTGGCTCGCGCCGATCGTCGCGGTGGCGGCGAGGAAGATCCAGTAGCGCCCCGAGCCCAGCAGGTCGCCCCAGCCGAGGCGCGGCGCTTCATCGCAATCCGTGGCGGCGGGCGGTGCGTCGGGCAGGGCGAGGATGGTGAAGCCGAGCGGCACCAGCGCGGCGACCA
>LUYR01000194.1 GCA_001603335.1 Rhodospirillales bacterium Alpha_05
AACCCGGTTTCGGTGGTGCGCGGGATTTCCCGCCACTTCGACCGCCTGTTCCAGGCGCGCAGCGCGGTGGAAAACGGCGCATCGGCGGATACTGCGATGAAATCGCTCAAACCGATGGTGTTCTTCAAGGACGTGGAGCCGTTTCGGCTGCAGCTCGGGGCGTGGCCCTGCACCGCCCTGCTCGCTGCGATCGACCGCCTGGTCGAGGTCGAGCGCCAATGCAAGACCACCGGCATGCCCGCCGCGCTGGTCACCCAGCGCGGCCTGATGGAAATCGCTGCGTTGGCCCGGCGCGCCCGCGCCGGACGCGCCTGATCAGGCCTGTCGGCCGAGGCGCTGTAGCAGATCGTCGAGTTGTTCGAGGTTCTGATACTGCACGGTCAGCCGACCCCCCGACCCCTGCACGTCGATCGACACCTTGAGGCCGAGAAGCGTGGTGAGATCGCGCTCGAGGGCGACGCAGTCAGCATCCTTGTTGGAGGCCTTGGGCGTCGACGACCCGGCGGATTTCGGCGGCGCCTTGGCGAGGCGCTCGGTCTCGCGCACGCTTAAGCCTTTGTCGACGACGCGGCGCGCCAAATCCACCGCGTTCGGCGCGCCGAGCAAGGCGCGGGCGTGCCCGGCGCTCAGGTTGCCGAGCTGGACCATGTCCTTCAGTTCGTCGGGCAACCCCAACAGGCGCATGGTGTTCGCCACATGGCTGCGGCTCTTGCCGACCGCCTTGGCGAGATCTTCCTGGGTGTGCTGGAATTCGTCCTGCAGGCGGCGGTAGCCTTCCGCCTCTTCAAGCGCGTTCAGGTCTTCGCGCTGGAGGTTTTCCACCAGCGCGACCTCGGCGACCTCGCGGTCGTCCATCTCGCGCACCACCACCGGCACGTCGTGGACCTGCGCGCGCTGCGCCGCGCGCCAGCGGCGCTCGCCCGCGATGATCTCGTAGATGCCGTTCATGTTGGGCGCGCGACGCACCAGGAGCGGCTGAAGCACCCCCCGCTCGGCGATCGACGCGGCGAGGTCGTCGAGTGCGGCTTCGTCGAAGACGTGGCGCGGCTGGAACGGGCTCGGCGTCAGCGACGAAACCGGCAGGCGCTGCGGCGGTCCGGCGGGTGCGGCGGCCTCGGGTTGCGGATCGTCGCCCAGGAGGGCGCTCAGGCCCCGGCCCAGGTTGCTGCGGCGTTTCGGTTCTTCACTCATGCGGCGGCGCTTTTTTCTTGTTTGAGGATTTCCCCCGCGAGCCGGACGTAGGCTTGGCTGCCGGCGCAGCGGAGATCGTAGACCAGAGCGGGCTTGCCGTGCGACGGCGCTTCCGACACCCGGACGTTGCGCGGGATCACGGTCTTGTAGACCTTGTCCCCGAAGTATTCGCGGACGTCGTCGGCGACCATCCCCGCGAGGTTGTTGCGGCTGTCGTACATGGTGAGCACGATGCCCTGGATGTCGAGGCGCGGGTTGAGGGCGCGCTTCACCCGTTCGATCGTCTTCATCAGATGCGAGATGCCTTCGAGAGCGAAGAACTCGCACTGCAACGGCACCATCACGGCATGCGCGGCGCACAGCGCGTTCAAGGTGAGGAAGCCGAGCGCGGGCGGGCAATCGATCAGCACGTAGTCGTAATCGAGGTCGGCCATGTCGAGCGCGGCGCGCAGGCGGAACTCGCGCTCCGGCACGCTCACCAGCTCGACCTCGGCGCCCGCGAGGTGCATGTCGGCGGGGATGATCGAAAGCTTGGGAATATCGGTCGGCTGGATCGCGTCGCGCGCCGGAATCATCCCGGCGAGGACCTGATACGAGCCCTTGGCGCGCAAGGCGTTGCCGACGCCGAGTCCGGTGCTGGCGTTGCCCTGGGGGTCGAGGTCGATCAACAGAACCGACTTTTTCACCGCCGCCAGAGCTGTGGCGAGGTTGATCGCGGTGGTGGTCTTGCCCACGCCGCCCTTCTGGTTGGCGATCGCGATGATCCGGCGGGGCCGGGAGGGGACCCAGGGTGCCTGCGTCATTTGGACTGAACCTCGCCGATTTGGAGGATGACCGCGTCCGGATCGGTGAGACTGGGCGTGCGGCCGATGGTGAGTGTCCAGGTTTTTTGCGCGTCCGTCAATTCCGCCTCGGCCCCCCGCCCCTTCGGGAACAGATGAATCGTGCCGGGCTGGCGAAAACCCGCGGTGAGGCGCAGGAGATCGGCCACCGGCGCGAGCGCGCGGGCAGTGATCACATCGGCTTTCGGCGCATCCAGGCTTTCGATCCGCACCGCATACACCGTCACCGGGACGCCGCACAGGCGCGCGGAGTCGCGCAAGAACACCGATTTCCGCGTGTCCGACTCCACCAGATGCACGTCCCAACGGTTCAGAATCGCGAGGATCAGGCCGGGAAAGCCCGCGCCCGAGCCGACGTCGACGATGGTGCGCGCACCGGCGGGGATCAGCGGCGCGAGTTGCAGCGAATCGAAGATGTGGCGTTCCCAGAGGTGCGGCAGGGTTTTGGCGGAGACGAGGTTGATCGCCTTTTGCCATTTTTCCAGATGTTCGGCGAATCGCGCGATGCGGTCGGCCGTTTCGGCGTCGATCCCATATTCCGGGCCGAGCTCCATCGCCCGCGCGGCGATGTCCTGATGATGTTTCACGTGAAACAATCCCCCTGGTGCCGCGCCCTTCAGGCGACCGAACGCGGCTGCTTGACGTAGCGCAAAAGCGCGGTGACCGCGGCGGGCGTGACGCCCGAAATTCGCGCCGCCGCCCCCAACGTCGCGGGCGACGCGGCCTTCAACTTCGCCACCACCTCTGCCGAAAGGCTGCCGATCGAGTCGTACGGCAGATCCTCCGGAAGCGCCAGGGATTCGTCACGCCGGAAGGCGGCGATGTCCCGCTCCTGCCGTTCAAGGTAACCGGCATAGCGGGATTCGATTTCGAGCTGCTCGATCACGTCGGCGCGCGTCGCCGCCAACTCCGGCCACGCGGCCAGCACCCGCTCTCGCCCAATCTCCGGGTGGCCCATCAGCTCGAAGGCGGTGCGGCGCACGCCGTCGCGGTTGAGCGTCCAGCCGAACTGCGCCGCCTGGTTCGGCGTCACGGTGGCCGCGCCGAACGCCGCCTTCGCTACGTCTAGGGCGTCGAGCTTGCTTCGGAATGCCGCCGCTCGCTCCGCCCCGACGCACCCCGCCGCAATTCCGAGGCCGGTGAGGCGACGGTCGGCGTTGTCCGCGCGTAGCGACAGCCGATATTCGGCGCGCGAGGTAAACATCCGGTAAGGTTCGCGGGTGCCGAGGTTGACCAAGTCGTCGATCATCACGCCGATGTAGGCTTCCGAACGATTGAACACCACCGGGGCCGATGCACCGACTTGACGCGCCGCATTAAGACCGGCGATCAAGCCCTGGGCTGCGGCTTCTTCATACCCGGTCGTGCCGTTGATCTGGCCTGCGAGGAAAAGGCCGGTAACCTTTTGGGTTTCCAGGCTCGGGCGCAGGTTGCGCGGGTCGACGAAATCGTACTCGATGGCATAGCCCGGTCGGATGATCGTCACCTTCTCGAGCCCCGGGATGGTCCTAATCATCGCGTCCTGTACGTCGGCGGGCAGCGAGGTGGAGATCCCGTTGGGGTAGACGGTGTGGTCGTCGAGGCCTTCCGGCTCGAGGAAAATCTGGTGCCCTTCCTTGTGGGCGAAGCGCACAACCTTGTCCTCGATCGACGGACAGTAACGCGGCCCGACCGAGTTGATCTGTCCCGAATAGAGCGGCGCGCGATCGAGGTTGGCGCGGATCACCGCATGGGTGGCCGCGGTGGTGGTGGTGATGCCACAGGAGATCTGCGGCGTGGTGATCTTTTCGGTGAGGAAAGAAAACGGCAGCGGCGGATCGTCGCCCTGCTGCATATCGAGGCTCGCCCAATCGATGGTGCGGCCGTCAAGCCGCGCGGGCGTGCCGGTCTTCAGCCGCCCGACATCGAGACCGAAGCGGCGAAGTGCTGCGGACAGCCCGAGGCACGGTGCCTCCCCCACCCGGCCGCCCGGCGTCTGCACTTGGCCGACGTGCATCAGGCCCTGGAGAAAGGTGCCGGTGGTCAGCACCACCGCGCCCGCGGAAATTTCTTCGCCGCTTGCCAGCCGCACGCCGGTGACGCGGCTGTTATCGGGCGACGCGGTGATGTCTTCCACCGCGGCGGCGATCAGGGTCAGGTTCGGATATTCGCTCAGGTCGGCGCGCGCCGCCTCGCGGTAGAGCTTGCGGTCGGCCTGGGCGCGCGGCCCCTGCACTGCCGCGCCCTTGGAGCGGTTGAGCATGCGGAACTGAATGCCGGCGCGGTCGATCCAGCGCCCCATCATCCCGTCGAGGGCGTCGACCTCCCGCACCAGGTGGCCTTTCGCCAAGCCGCCGATCGCCGGGTTGCACGACATCTCGCCCAAGGTTTCGAGCCGGTGGGTGACGAGCGCGGTGCGCGCGCC
>LUYR01000195.1 GCA_001603335.1 Rhodospirillales bacterium Alpha_05
GATCAGGGAGAGGACGCGCTCGGCGCGGTCGGGATAGTGGGTGGCGAGCCAGTCCTGGAACAGCTCTTGGACGTCCAGCGGCAGGCGCAGGAGGATGAAGCTGGCGGTGCGCGCTCCGGCGTCGCGGGCGGCGGTGAGGATGCTTTCGAGTTCGTGGTCGTTGAGGCCGGGGATCATCGGCGCGGCCATCACCGCGGTGGGGATTCCGGCGGCGGAGAGGCGTTCGAGCGCGGCGAGGCGTCCGGCGGGGGGTGTGGCGCGGGGTTCCATGCGGCGGGCGAGATCGCGGTCGAGGGTGGTGATCGAGAGCGAGACCGAGACGAGGCCGCGGCGCGCGAGGCTGGTGAGGATATCGAGGTCGCGCAGGACCATCGCGGATTTGGTGGTGATCGTGACCGGATGGTTGTGGGCGCTCAAGACTTCGAGGATACCGCGGATCACCTGGCGCTGACGCTCGATCGGCTGGTAGGGGTCGGTATTGGTGCCGATGGCGATCGGGTGGATCGGCTTGGCGCGGTAGCTGGGCGCGGCGAGTTCGCGGGCGAGGAGTTCGGGCGCGTCGGATTTGACGAAGAGCTGGGTTTCGAAGTCGAGGCCGGAGGAGAGGCCGAGGAAGTTGTGGGTCGGCCGGGCGTAGCAATAGATGCAGCCGTGTTCGCAGCCGCGATAGGCGTTGATCGAGCGATCGAAGGGAATGTCGGGGCTGTCGTTGCGCGCGATGATCGTGCGCGTCGCGTCTTCGGTGACGGTAGTGGCGAGGGGGGGAAGGTCGGGGTCGTTCCAGGAATCCCAGCCGTCGTCGGTGATCACCCGGTCGCGCGCCTCGAAGCGGCCCGGGCGGTTCAGCCCGGCGCCGCGGTGCGCGGATTGCGCGACGTTGGGCTGCGCCTTGAACGGGATCTCATCCATCCCGCGAGCTTAGCCCAATCCCAGGTTCAGCGGAAGAACATTTTATGAACGTCGGCTATCAGGGGAACCGGCTGACCTGGACTTCGCCGCTGAGTTCGGCCTGGTCGACAGCGTTCAGGTGGTTGGCGCGCATGATCAGGCGGATGGTGTCGACGTAATCCGAGCCGCGCACCGAATAGTTCTTCAGGCTGGCGACGAGGTCGTAGCCGGAGACGCCCTTGGCGCGGAGCGCGCGGAAGCGTTCGTAGGCGGCGTGGGTGTTGAGGTTGTGGACGTAGGAAGCGATCGCCGCCTGGACGCTGTTGAAGGCGCGCACGCGGTGGCTGGAGTCGCTGCCGCTGTCGGCGGGAATGATGCCGTTGTGGTCGTCGTTCCAGGTGTATTGGCCGAACAGCGCGTTGCCTTCGCGGACGAAGCGCGAGGTGCCCCAGCCGCTTTCCTCCGCCGCCTGCGCCAACACCAGCGATGGCGGCACGCCATCGACGCGGCGCATCAGGTCGTCGAGGTCGGCGGGGTCGCCGTTGTAGTCGGCGGCGGTGGCGGCGAGCCACGCCTGATCGTCGTCATCCAGGTTCTTGCCTTCGCGGACGAGGGCGCGGATGTCGCGCAAACGGTCGCGCGCCGCCTCGATATCGCGGTTGACCTGGAGCGTCGCGGGCAGGAGCGAGCGGAAGAACAGGCTTTTCTTGAGCTCGACGTCGCGGAGGTGGACGAGATCCTTGGGCAGGGTGCGGACGCTGAGTTCCGGCACGTCGGCATCGCCGCTGAGGATCGATTCCCAATCGTAGCCGTGCGCGTCGAAGCGCGCGGCGAGGGCGCGGGATTCGGGCGCGGCGGGGGTTTTCCGCTGCGGCGCTGCGTCGGTCGCGGGCTGGCCGGATTCGACCATCGCCAGACTCGACAGCTGAGATGCGGAGGCAGGCGCGGCCGCCCCGATCAGGGCGAATACCCCGGCACCGACGGCGAACAGCACGGCGGCAAGGGGGCGAAGGGGTCGCGGATGGGTCTCATCTCGACTGGAATTCGGCAATGATCGCACCTCCGTTTCATTGACAACGATCGGTTCAAAACGCGGGAATCCGTTCCCGGTTCCACCGCAAGACGCATTTTGGCGCGTTCGGGATCGCGCAGGTTTCCGCGACTCCGGCCAACGTCTTGCGTTTTCGAAATTCCTTCCGGCAAAAAATTCGCATACCTGCGCATGCATGCCGGGGCTTAAAACGACAACCCCGCATCCTGCGGGCGCTTCAAGCCGGAATCGAACCGCCCGGAGGTTGGCTCCGGACGGCGACCCCGTCAGCGGCTGACGAGGTGGATTTCTTCGCTGAGCTTCGCCTGATCGAGAGAGGCGAGGCGGTTGGCGCTCATGATCGAGCGAAGGGTATCGACGTACTTCTCGCGACGCTCCGAATACTGGTCGAGGGTAGCGGTGAGCTGATAGCCGCTCGCCCCCATCGCGCGCTGGATGCGGAAGCGTTCGTACGCCGGGTGGGTGTTGAGATTATGGACATAGGCCGCGATCGCGCCTTTGACGTTGGGGAAGGCCCGGATCTTGTGGGTCTCGCCCTCGCCACGCGCGACCGGCACGATGCCGCGGTGATCGTCGGACCAGGTCCACTGGCCGAACAGCGCGTTGCCCTCGCGGACGAAGCGCGACGTGCCCCAGCCGCTTTCCTCCGCTGCCTGCGCCAGCACCAGCGACGGCGGCACGCCGTCGACGCGGCGCAGCAGCTGCTCGAAGTTCTCCGGGTCGGAACCGTACTTGGCCGCGACGCGGTTGAGCCACGCGGTTTCGGCGTGGGTCAGCTCGTCGTCGGCATCGGCCTTCGCCTTGAGGTCGAGCAGACGTTCGCGATCGGCCGCGATCTCGTCGTTGACCTGCAACGCCATCGGCAACAGGGTGCGGAAGAACAGGCTCTTCTTCAGATCGACGTTCTGGAGATGGACGAGATCCTTCGGCAGGGTCTTGACCGACACCCGCGGCACGTCGGAATCGCCGGAAAGCACCGCGTCCCAATCATAGCCCTGCGCGTCGTAGCGTTTGGCGAGGGCGAGGGATTCGGTCGGAACCACGGGCGGTGCGACGGTCTCCTTGGCCCCGAGGCCGGTGGCGACGGGGCGTTCGGGTTCGACCATCACCAGGGCCGGCAAAGGCGTCGTCGGGACGACGGGCGCGAACACGCGCAGCGCGGTCATTCCCAATCCCACCGCGACGACCGCGGAAGCCAACGCAAAGCGCGGCCGTAAACTCACCTCGTAAAGCGTATTTTTCGGCAATGCACCGAATCCTCGTTATTGAACCGATCGTGCAACGCGCAAACCCGCGCGAGCGTTCCCTGGAACCCGTGGGTTCAGGGCACTTGGCGCACTGCCAGGACCTCGGGCACGTAGGCCTTGAGCATGGCTTCGACGCCGTTTTTCAGCGTCACCGTGGCGCTTGGGCATCCTGCGCAAGCACCTTTCATCCGCAGATAGACGATTCCTTCGTCAAATCTGTCGAAGACGATATCGCCCCCGTCCCGAGCCACGGCGGGCCGCACCCGGGTCTCGATCAACTTCTTCACCCGGCCGCCGACGCTGTGGTCGTCGTCCGCACCGGCGACCATCGCCGCCGCCGCGGCGGTCAGCACCTGATGGCCACGCGAGAGATGCTCGACGAGAAGGCCCATCACCTGGAGCTTCAGCACCTCCCAGCCGGCGTCCTCGGTCTTGGTCACCGAAACCGCGTCGCCGCCGATCATCACGCCGGCCACGCCGTCGAGCTGGAACAGCCGTTCGGCAAGCGGCGAAAGCGCGGCCGCAGCCTCGGGCGATGGGCAATCCACCGCCGCGCCGGTGTTCAAAATCCTGCCGGGAAGGAACTTCAACGTTGCCGGATTGGGCGTCGCTTCCGTCTGAATGAACATCGCTCCGGCCTCCTTGCCGGAAGGCTGAGATATGGGGAAGTGCCGCGCGGGTCAAGTCACAATTGGTTTCAGCGTCGGAAGACCAGGGCCACGGCCCATCCGGCGAACACCGCAAACAGGATTGTGGCGAGGGCGTATTTCGCCGCGTTATACATGGCGAAATCATAGACATCCGCCGAAAATCCCGTCTTCGAAACGAACAGTGGCGTGATCTCTGCACCGACCACCGCGCCGTCCTGAACAAAATACACTTCGACGGTATAAGACCCCACCGGAACCGTGGCCGGAAGGTCGAGCTCGGCGCGGAAAAGCCGGTTTTCGAGCGTCGTCACCACGCCGAGCGCCTCGGGGTAGAGGCCCGCCTGCTGCTTCAAGTCGATCAGCGCGGCGCGGAACTTGCGCGCGTCGTCCTCGCGCAAGCTCTTGTGCGCGCTGTCGGTGGCGGCGAGGGGCAGGGATTCGATGCCGATGCCGTGGCGCTTGCGGATTTCCGAGGGCACCACGGTGTTGAGCGGGCCGGTCGCGGCGACCGCGTAGAATGCCGGGATCGCCGGGAAAATCGCCGCCTCGCGGTTGACCCAGATGCCGGCGAGGCGGACCTTCTCGCGCACCACGTGGGTTTCGCGCGGGCCGCGCACCACCATCACGATGTCGCCCTTGCGGTCGTCGGTGGCGCCGAAGACGAGAACGTGGGTGCCGGAAAAGCCGGTGGTGATCGCGACGAGGTGGTTGGAGAGGTCGGCGACCACCGGGCGTGCCGCGGTCGCGCCGTCGCCGCCGAGGAAGAGCAGCGCAATCCAGACGATCAGGGCCCCGATCCGCGCCATCGCCTACCTCTCGATCACGACGGAATAGGGGTCCTTGGGCGTCGTCACCAGCTCGGAGATCAGGCCCGAACACACCGCCAGCACCAGCAGGGCGAGGAGAATCCGCAGGTTGCGCCCGCCGATCTTCGCCCCCGCCCGCGCCCCCCATTGCGCGCCGATGATGCCGCCCGCGATCAGCAGCAGGGTGAGCACGGCGTCGACGTTGTGGTTGAGCGTCGCCTGCATGAAGGTGGTGGCGATGGTGACGAAGATGATCTGAAACAGCGACGTGCCGATCACCACCTGGGTCGGCATGCCGAGCAGGTAGATCATCGCCGGAACCATGATGAAGCCGCCGCCGACGCCCATGATCGCGACGAGAATGCCGACCACCATCCCCATGCCGAGCGGCAGAACCGCCGAGATGTAGAGGCCCGACTTGGGGAAGCGCATCAGCCACGGCAGGCGCGCCGCCCAGGCGAAGTTCTCCGGGCCGCGCGGCGCGCTGCTGGCGGGGACCTTGCGGATCAGCGAGCCGAGGCTTTCCACCAACATCAAGCCGCCCACCGAGGAGAGGAAGACGACGTAGGCGAGGCGGATGGTAAGGTCGATCTGGCCGAGGGACTTCAGGAGGTTGAACAGCAGCACGCCGAGGCCGGAGCCGAGAATGCCGCCCACCAGCAGCACGAAGCCCATGCGCATGTCGACGTTGCCGCGGCGGAAGTGGGCAACCACCCCCGACACCGAGGAGGCGATGATCTGGTTGGTGCCCGAGCCCACCGCCACCGAAGGCGAGATCCCGAGGAAGATCAGCAGCGGCGTGAGCAAAAAGCCGCCGCCGACGCCGAACAGACCCGAGGTGAAACCCACCAACGCACCCAGACCGACGATGACCGTGGCATCGACGGAGAGTTCGGCGATCGGCAGATAGACCTGGATCATCTTTGCCTCTGGCGCGCCGCGTGCGCCGCTATTTCAAAAGGATGTTCGAGACTTCCTGCAGTTGGGTACGGGCGCGCAACAGATAGAACCCCTGCGACGCCAGATGGCTCGGGCAGACCTGGGAATCCGGCGCGCAGTTCGACACCATGACCGGGTCGAGGGTGGCCGCGATGCGGAACGAACCGAGCATCTGCTGCCACGACGTGGTCAGGTCCTTGTCGCGGATCACGCCTTCGAAGTCTTTTCCGAGGGCGTTGAGAATCATGTAGTACCCGTAGAGGCGGCCCTTGACCCGATAGAACACGTCGTCCGACGTACGGTCGAAGATCAGCCCGCCGCCGGCCTGGATGCGTCCGTCGAGCTGCGCCGAGGCCGAGCCGAGGTCGCTGCCGATGCGGTCGAGAGTGGCGATCAGGTTGTCGGCGCGGCGCTCGAAAATCGCCTGGGCGTTGGCAAGACGGTCGTTGTAGCGGCCGAGCGCGCGATACGCGCCGAGATACTGGCTCTCCGACGACGCGGTCGGCAGCAGCGAAGTCGAGAAGTTGAAGATCCAGACGTCGCCCGGATACTTCAGCAGGCCCACCGCCTTTTCCACGTCCGGATCGACCTGGGAGGAACCGCGGGTGCGGCCCAACTGGTCGGAAAGCTCGACGGCGAAGCGCGACAGCGCGCCGAACAGGCCGACCTGGAAGTTCGGCATGTTGTCGAGCGCGGCGGAGGGCAGGAAGAACGGATCGTTGGCGCGCCAGCCGGTCTGATTCACCTCGCGGTCGATCAGCGCCATCGTCACCGCCACCGCCTGCGACTGGCCGGGGACGATCTCCGGCGGCGCGAAGTCGGGATCGTCGTTGATCTTCGACATCAGCGCCATGCCGATCGGGTAATAGAGCAGGCAGAACGCGAGGAGGATCGCCGCCGTCCACTTCAGCACCCGCCAATGGCGCGGGCCTTCGTTGAGGCGGTCGACGCCGCCCTTAACGCCGGTCTTGAGGTCCGCGCCGCCGAGGCGCCGCCGCACGCCATCCCAAGCGGCGCGCGCCTTGGCGCCCAGGGTTTCCATCATCGGCATGCGGAGCCTCCTCTCTGTTCTAGTGCATCGGGCGGGATGGCCTCAGGGCCGCAGGAAACCCACCGCTTCGTAAACTTCGTCCATCACCGGCTTGGCCAGCGCCGCGGCCTTCAGGCCGCCTTCGCGCAGGATGCCGTCGACGTAGCCCGGGTCCTTGCGCAGGCGCGCCATCTCGGCGTTGATCGGGCCGAGCACGGACACCGCCGCCTCCGCCAGACGCGCCTTGAAGTCGGCGAACGGCAGGCCGCCGACGTCGGCGATCGCCTCGTCCATGGTCTTGCCGAGAAGTGCCGCGTAGATCCCCAACAGATTGGCCGCCTCGGGGCGACCCTCGAGGCCGTCGAGGCCCTCGGGCAGCGCCATCGGATCGGTCTTCGCCTTGCGGATCTTCAGGGCGATGGTGTCGGCGTCGTCGGTCATGTTGATGCGCGAATAATCCGACGGGTCGGACTTGCTCATCTTCTTCTCGCCGTCGCGCAGCGACATCACCCGGGTCGCGGTGCCGAAGATCAACGGTTCCGGCAGCGGAAAGATCTCCTTGCCGAAGTCGGTGTTGAACTTCTGCGCGACGTCGCGGGTGAGCTCCAAGTGCTGCTTCTGGTCCTCGCCCACCGGCACGTGGGTCGCCTTGTACGCCAGGATGTCCGCCGCCATCAGGCAAGGGTAGGCGAACAGGCCGACCGAGACGTTCTCACGGTTCTTGCCCGCCTTCTCCTTGAACTGGGTCATCCGGTTGAGCCAGCCCATGCGCGCGACGCAATTGAAAACCCAGGCCAATTCCGCGTGCGCCGAAACCTGGCTCTGGTTGAACAGAACGTTCTTCACCGGGTCGATGCCCGCCGCGATCATCCCCGCCGCCAACTCGCGGGTGGTCGCGCGCAATTCCGCCGGGTCCTGCCACACCGTGATCGCGTGCATGTCCACCATACAGAAGATGCACTCGTACTCGTCCTGCAGCGCCACCCAGTTCTTCATCGCGCCGAGATAGTTGCCGAGATGAAGATTGCCCGAGGGCTGGATGCCCGAAAAAATCCGTTTCATGGTGAGGAGAACTCTCTGGAAAAACCCTGCCGAAGTCGCGCCCCGGCCCCCTAAGGGTATCCCCCATTTTGCAACGCAGGGTCAAGGCACTGGACTCAATATAGTGACGATTGCCCGGGGATGTTCGCAGGAGGAAAAAAGACCAGGGCGCTGCCCTGGACCCGCTGGGGCCTTAGGCCCCCAGACCCCGTTACTGGTTTTTGCGCGTAGCGCGATAAAACCATCACGCGGCGCGACGGTTGATTGCCGCTTCGCGGCGAAAAACAAATGGGGTCTGGGGCCTAAGGCCCCAGCGGGCCCGGGCAGAGCCCGGACCTCCCTACCCCCGCTTCAACGCCGCTTTCAACTCACCCAGCGTCATCGCCCCGAGCACCCGTGCGGTGATGCCGAAGCCGAGCGCGCCGATGGCGATCCAGGCGCAGAGGCGCACCCATTCCGGGGTTTCGCCCAGCACCGGCAGGTCGCCGAAGCCGATTTGCGCGCCGACGAGGAGGGCGGCCATTACCAGCGCCGCGCCGACGATGCGCGGCGCGCGGTCGAGGAGGCGGGCGTCGAGGCGGAAGTGGCCGCGCTTGTGGAGGATGTAGGCGAGGGAACCGGCGTTGATCCAGGCGGAGACGGCGGTGGCGGTGGCGATGCCGACGTGGCCCAGGGGTTTCATCAGGAGGAGGTTGAGGACGACGTTGGAGACGAGGCAGACGGCGGCGATGCGCACCGGGGTGGTGGTGTCCTCGCGGGCGAAGAAGCCGGGGACGAGGACCTTGACCAGCACGTGGGCGGGCAGGCCGCAGGCGAACGCCATCAGCGCGGCGGCAGTGGCGGTGGTGTCCTCGGGGGTGAACGCGCCGCGCTCGAACAGGGTGGTGACGATCGGGTAGGCGAGGGCGGCGAGGCCGGCGGCGGCGGGCAGGGTGAGGAACAGGGCGAATTCCATGCCGCGGTTCTGGGTGTGCTGGGCGAGGTCTTCGCGCCCGCCCTTGATCTGGCGCGACAGCATCGGCAGCAGCGCGGTGCCGATGGCGATGCCGACGACGCCGAGGGGCAGCTGGTTGACCCGGTCGGCATAGTAGAGCCAGGAGACCGCACCTTCGCTCACCAGCGAGGCGATCACGGTGTCGACCAGGAGGTTGATCTGATACACGCCCATGCCGACCACGCCGGGGACGATCCGCCCGCCGAGGCGTTTGACGTCGGCGTCGAGGCGCGGCACCGCGATGCCCGGACCCATGCCGCTTTTCTTGTTGTGATAGAGCAGCCAGAGGAACTGCACGACGCCCGAGATCGACACCGCCCAGGCGAGGATGTAGCCCGGCCCCTCGCCGCTCCACAGGCGACCATAGCCGACGGCTGCGACGATCAGGCAGGCGTTGAGCAGGATCGGCGCGGCGGCGGCGGCGGCGAAGCGACCGAGCGAGTTCTGGATTCCCGAGAGCAGCGACACCAGGGCGATGAAGAACAGGTAGGGGAAGGCGATGCGCGCCAGCTCGCCGGTCAGCGCGATCTTGCCCGGCACGGCGGTGAAGCCGGGGGCGAAGACGGTGATCGCCCAGGGCATGATGATTTCCATCACCAGCACCATGGCGAGCAGCACCAGCGACAGCCCGGCGAACACGGTGTCGGCGAAGCGCTTCGCCTCGGCCTTGCCCTCGCCCTCAAGCTTGCGCGCGAACAGCGGCACGAAGGCGGCCGAAAACGCGCCCTCGGCGAACAGGTGGCGGAACAGGTTGGGGAAGCGGAAGGCGACGAAGAACGCGTCGGCCTCGGTTCCCGCGCCGAGCATGCGGGCGAGCAGCACGTCGCGGACGAAGCCGGTGAGACGGCTGATCAGGGTGAAGCCGCCGACGGTCGCGACGGCGCGGTAAAGACTCATTTGGCGGCGGCTCGTTCGGCGGTGGGGGCGGGTTCCGGGGGATCGATGGCGTCGAGGACCTGGCGGCGGATCTGCTTGATCTTGCCCTCGTTGTAGATCTTCATGCCGAACACGTCCTTGACGTAGAACACGTCGACGACGCGCTCGCCGTAGGTGGAGATGTGCGCCGAGTTGACCTGCAAACCGAGGTCGCGCAGCGCGGCGGTGACGTCGTAGAGCAGGCCGGGGCGGTCGCGACCGTTGATCTCGACCAGGGTATGGGTGGCCGACGCGGTGTTGTCCACCAGCACGCGCGGCGGCACGGTGAACACGTTCATCCGCTTCGCGCCGCGCGTCGGGCGCTGCGCCAGCTCGCGGGCGAGGTGGACCTCGCCCTTCAGCACCTTGGAGACGGCGCGCTCGATCCGCGCGGTTTCGGTATAGGCCTCGCCGTCGACGCCCTGCACGGTGAACACGTCCATCGCCATGCCGTCGGCGAAGGTGGTGATGCGCGCGTCGAGGATGCTGGCGGAAGCGAGCACCATCGCGCCCGCGATCTTGGAGAACAGGCCGGGGTGATCGGCGCAGTAGACCATCACCTCGGTGTGCGCGGTGGCGAGGTCGACGCGGCACTGCACGGTGAGCTGCGCACCCGCCTCGTCGGCGGCGCGCATCATCCGCGCCTGACGCTCGTGGTCGTCGGTGGAGAACGAGTGCCAGTAGGCGCGGTAGCCGCGATCGATGTAGCGCGAAACGATCTCCTCCGGCCAGTCGGCGAGACGGTCGCGCAGCGCCTCGCGGGCGATCGCCTCGGGTGCGGCGGAGGTGCCCTGCTGGCCCGGCTCGCTGCCGAGTCCGCCGGTGATCCGGTCGAGGGTCTTCAAATAGAGCGCGCGCAGCAGCTGCGCCTTCCAGCCGTTCCAGATATCCGGGCCGACGCCGCGAATGTCGGCGCAGGTGAGGATGTGGAGCAGGCGCAGGCGTTCGGGGCTCTGCACCTGGTCGGCGAAGTCGGCGATCGCCTTGGGGTCGTCGAGGTCGCGCTTGAACGCCACCTTCGACATGATCAGGTGGTTGAGCACCAGCCAGGCGACGGTTTCGGTCTCCTCCGCGTCGAGGCCGAAGCGCGGCCCCAGCGCCTGCGCCACCCGCGCGCCCGCCACCGAGTGGTCCTCGCCCGAGCCCTTGGCGATGTCGTGGATCAACATCGCGACGTAGAGTGCGCGCCGCGACTGCACCAGCGGGAAGAGCAGGGTCGCGGTCGGCATGTCCTCGGCATAGGTGCCGAGCTCGATGTCGTGGAGGATGCCGACGGTGCGGATGGTGTGCTCGTCGGTGGTGTAGACGTGGTACATGTCGTACTGCATCTGCGCCACGACGCGGCCGAAATCCGGGACGAAGCGCGCGAACACGCCGCACTCGTTCATCTTGCGGAGCGTGCTTTCCGAATTCTTCTTGTGCGCCAGGATGTCGACGAAGATCCGGTTGGACTCCTCGTCGTACCGCAGGCCCTTGACCCGCCACAGCTCCTCGGTGATTCGCCGCACCGCGTTCGGGTGGATGCCGAGGGTCTGGTCCTGCACCGTGCGGAACAGGCGCATGATGTTGCGCGGGTCCTTGGCGAACACGTCGTCCGACGCGATGTCGAGGCGGCCGCGCTCGATCACGAAGCCCTCGGGCGTCACCCGCTTGCGCGACAGGCCGATGCCGAAGCGCGGGCGGCGCTTGTTCTGGTCTTCGAGCACCGCGCAGACCATCCGCGTCAGATCGCCGACGTCCTTCGCCACCAGGAAGTAATGCTTCATGAAGCGTTCGACGTTCTTCTGCCCGGTGCGGTTCTGGTAGCCCATGCGGCGCGCGATCTCGGGCTGGAGATCGAAGGTGAGGCGATCCTCGGCGCGGCCGGTGATGTAGTGCATGTGGCAGCGCACGGTCCAGAGGAAGTTCTGCGCGCGGATGAAGGTGCGCACCGCGTCGGACGAGAGCAGCCCCCGCTCCACCAGGTCCTCCACCGCTTCCGCGCCGTAAGTGTACTTCGCGATCCAGAACAGGGTGTGGAGGTCGCGCAGGCCGCCCTTGCCCTCCTTGATGTTGGGCTCGAGCACGTAGCGCGAGCAGCCGGTGCTCTCGTGGCGCTGGTCGCGCTCCACCAGCTTCTGCTCGATGAAGGCGGTGCTGGTGTTGGCCACCACGTCTTCCCAATAGCGCCGCCGCGCCTCGTCGAACAGCGCCTGATCGCCCCACAACCAGCGGCATTCCAGCAGCGCGGTGCGGACCGTGGCGTCATCCTTCGCCTGGCGCACGCACTCGTCCGGCGAGCGGGTCGAATGGCCGACCTTCAAGCCCAGGTCCCAGAGCATGTACAGCACCCACTCCACCACGTTTTCGTGGTAGGCGGTCTGCTTGTAGGGCAGCAGGAACAACAGATCGATGTCGGAATGGGGCGCGAGCTCGCCGCGCCCGTACCCGCCCACCGCCGCCACCGTCAGGCTTTCGCCCGCGGTGCGCACGCCATGGCCGAACACCCGCTTGGTCGCAAGCTCAAGCAACGCATGAACCAGCCGGTCGACGAGGAACGCCTGAGCCCGCACCACCTGGGTACCGGTGGCGTGCTCGGACTCGAAGCGGCGCCGGATCTCCTCCGACCCTTCCTTGAGCGCGGCCTTGAAAGCATTGAGAATTGCCGGGCGGGCCTTGCTCGCGTCGCCGTCCGCCGCCGCCCAGATCTCCTCCAGCCGCGCGACCACGTCGGTCGAGCTGACGATCTGTTCCGGGTCCGGAATGGCCGCCAGCACCTCGGGCGCGACGCCCGAACAGCCGAGCCGCTTATGATCCGGGTCCCAGTCGCAGTACATCGCCTCGCGCGGCGTCATCGTCTTCGTATCCATCACGCACCCTCACAGGGCCGGAAACCGCCCGACGGAACAGCCTAATTTATAAATGCTTCCAAAGAAAGGCCAGGGGTAGGGGGGAGGGACAACAAGGCCGGGCGCTGCCCGGACCCGCGAGGGGGCTCTCCCCCTCGACCCCTTTTGTTTTTCGCCGCGAAGCGGCTATCAACCATCACGCGGCGTGATGGATGTATCGCGCTAACGCGCAAAAACC